>JAPYRQ010000096.1 GCA_029936935.1 Dehalococcoidia bacterium
CCAGTAGACCCATGGGACTAAGGGTGGGGCCTGTGAGAACCCTGGCCAAGAAGCCGTACACAAGTACCGGCAGCAGCCAGTAGGCTTCAAAAATGATGATGCTTGCCGTTAATGCGACTACCATCCCTGCGACGAGCCTGGCCGCCGATTCATTGACGGGATTCGGGAAGGAAAACACCTGCTGGAATGTTGTCCTTGGTCCGGTTTCCTCAGCGAACTGTGGCTGATTCATATCATTACCTTCTTACCTGAAGTGGTTACTTGTCTAATAAAAAAAGGCCCCTCATGTTTTCACAGAGGAGCCTTCCACATTGCACTATTTGTGACTAGTGGCGCGTCCCCTTGTCTATACATGTACAGACCCGCGTGTTGCTCATTACCCCTCCATTATAGGATGTTGTAACAACTAAGGTCAAAATCAAGGTCAGATCAATACAAAAAGGAGCCCCGGCAATGCCGGGGCTCCTTCCAATCTCATTGTTGGATAGGATTAGGCGTGCACAACCTTCTCATAAGAGGATGTGCCGACCTGCTCCTCGCCGAAGATGCCCCACTCCAGCATCCAGCGGTGAGTGCGATCAAAGGTGTCCTTGGTGTAAGGCTCAAAGATCAAGCGCTCGCCGATACCGGACTTCCGGTAATCGAAGTACTGATGAAGCTTCTCAGGAAGTTCCTTCAGGAAGTAGTGCTGATAAAGTTCCTTGGCAACGTCGATCTCACGTTGTGCGCGCTGCAGGGCATTGAAATACGCCCAGAGCTGCTCGTCCGTGGCATCACCGTTGATGAGGAAGCCGATCATAAAGCTGGTGTCCACGATCTTTCGAAAGCCCTGCTGCTCCAACACGTATGATGGCGTGCCGAACACGTTGGCAACCTGGACTCGTCGATCAAGAGCCAGCTGGCAACGGTCAACCGGACCACCGACGAACTGAAGCTTGATGTCATCCTTGGCCAGGAACGGCTCAAGGGCCTGGATGGCTGAGAAGTGGCTGCCGGAGTGGTAACCCACTGCAACCTCTACGCCAGCAAGGTCTTCCGGTGTCTTGATATCTGACTCAGGAGCAACCCACAGGCCTGCGGGTGTCACCGAGTAGGCGTGTCCCCACATGCGGCCATGCTCACCATGAGCGGCCATGTTGATGGCCCAGTGGCAGGCGGAACTGATCTCACAGGCCCTTCCGGCCTCCAAACCCTCAAATGCGCCACGCTTCACCTCTAGCGGTGCCTGGTCGCTTGAACTGACGCTGGGCTGAGCGGAGACCTGCGTTGAATGCAGAAACTCGTAGTCCAGACCCTCGTCAGCAAAGTACCCCAATTCCTCAGCTACCCATTCCTGTAGGCGGCTATGGGGCATAATACGAAACTTAGCCATAACGACCCTCCCCCGTATTTTAAAACTCTGATATGAGCTTTGCGGAGAATTATGGAAGTGCTCAAAACTTGTGTCAAGGCATACTATGCCATATGATACATTCCAATTAGGAATAGCAATGAGGGGAGGGCATTATGGAGTTCCGAGAACTGCGCACATTTTGTATCGTGGCGAAGCTCGGCAGCATATCGGCCGCAGCCCGCTCCCTCAACCTGGGCCAGCCCGCGGCAACGAAACACCTCAAGAAACTGGAAGAAGAACTAGGTGTTGAGCTGCTTTTCCGGGGTCGCAGGCCTATCCAACTCACGGGAGCGGGGACGGCATTGCTGGAGATGGCCAGCCCGTTGGTAGAGGGCATCGGCGCGCTGGAATCGTTCACCTATGGCCTTGAACACATCAGCCCTGTGACCATCGCAGCCCCATCCGCGCTCATTGCCAATGTACTGCACAAGCCGGTCACCAGCTTTCGACAGAAGTACCCCAAGAACCTGCTCCGATTATGGTCGAGGGGTGAGACTGACATCCTGCGAATGGTGGCCGAAGGCGATGCTGACTTGGGAATACTCCCAACGGCGGACGTACCTATCGGCTACGACTTCTCTCCGATGTTCACAATCGAGCGAGTACTCGTTGCGCCCAAAGGCCACCCGGTAGGGCGACAAGGCGATCCCACGTTCAGCGGTCTGGCGCGTTGGCCCATGGTCATGCTCAGCACCAACTCCCGCACGCGGCGTCTGATGGACGAAGCCTTTGAAAAGCGTGGACTCCACTACGACATCATTGTAGAGACGGATAGCATTGAGGCGATCAAGCTGTACGTGGCAGGCGGAACGGGGATTTCTGTGTTGCCGGATATCGCTGTATCCGCTGGTGACGCCGCTGAACTGGACATCTATCCGTTGAGCAATCTGCTGATCCCAGAGCAGGTTGGCGTGGTTACGCTCCGTGGAAAGCCGATCTCCTCAACCGCTCAGAACTTCATTGGTGAACTAGCTACCATAGAGCCGAAGCTGGAATTAAAGTCCTAACCCCAGTTACTTCTACTTCGGCGTTTCCGGAGTAAACCACGTTCGATCCCTGTCTACCTTCTTGCGATACGCCGGTGCCCCCAGCAACACCAGGAACATGACGCTCTTCCCTTTGGAGTGGGGTTCAAAGAACTCGGTCACCTCATCGTCGAAGAAGGTAAGGCCGGACGCGCCAAGACCCAACGCATACGCCGATAGGTAGAGTCGACCCGCCGTGGTGCTGGCGTCCAGTTGGGCTGCGCGGTACCCACGAGGGCCAAGGGCGGACGTGACTTTATCCAAATCAGCCATGAAGTAGACATTCACCGCAGAATCGTGGGCCAGGGGCTGGTTGAGGCCAAGGTGACCAGCTTCTTCCCTGAACTGCCCTTCATTCAGAAGTTCCAACTCCTGGGTGTTGCGATGATACATGTACGTACCGCTCGCCAGACCCTCAACGGCGTTCACGATGAGGTATATATCGTTCAGATATGCACCCGACTCTGACACATAGTCGCCAGTCACCCCTGTCGTGGCTGCTGACAGCATTGTGGAGAAGTCGGCGTAGGTGATGGGCGTCTCCTGGAACCGCCTCGTCGATCCGCGTTGCTGGATGACCTCGTCGACAGAAGCCGGGGGCTGGTCTGCACTCATCGCGGGGGCCAACGACGTCAATGGCGACGCTGGTGCTGGCGTGCTCGTCGACATCGCAGACGATCGCCACGACCGTACTACATCGGCATCGCCCAGCGACGTAGCATCGTGCGTGGAGCGGATCAGGGGGTAATTAACCTCCTGGGGTGAATAGGGCAGCGTCTCCAACCTCGCCCGTTCAGGGGCAGGCTCGCCGGTGGTTTGCTCGGAAGACGTGTACCCGATGGACACCATGAAGAGGGCTGCTTCTTTCGTGCCATCCACGTCCACCAAACGGTTCACAGCGTCGTCAACGAAGCCAGTGACAACGCTCGCCGGGAGACCGTGACTCGACGCCAGCGAAAGGGTGTTGGCCAGAATCGTTCCGCCGTCCCAGTAGGCATGCCTGTAGGCGCGGTCCTGGTACTTCCACGCGTTACGCCAGAAGACGCTGGTATAGACGATGGTGACGGGAGCGTTCGCAACGCTCCGGTTGTTCCCGGTGGCATCAGCAAGCGCGCCACGGAAATCACCGGAGCGCACACGCCTTAGGGCGTTGTCGTGAACCCCGTACTGGTAGACCCCCGACGCCAACCCTTCTAGCTCACCGCACACCACGTACAACTCAATGTGGTACATGGCGCCCGTGCAGGAAGCAGCCCGGAAGGCCATCTTCCCGTTAGGCACCGTCAGCCACTTGGTGATGCCCGCTGAGAGCTTGAGGAGTACCCCAAGGGTTGC
>JAPYRQ010000037.1 GCA_029936935.1 Dehalococcoidia bacterium
GTGTTCTCGTGACGTAGTATATCCGTCCCTAGCTATGGGCACAAACGGGCTGAGGCGTGGGACAGGCTGTGGGGCTAGGCTATTTCGTGAAGGCCGCCGACAAAGGAGCCTTCACGCACTGCTTTGACGGCTCTGGGCAGCATGGGCAGGAGGTCGCTGGCCACCATTCCTGTGTTGCCGATATCGTCAGCCACCATCTCGCCGGCAGCACCGTGGAGGAACGCTCCCAGGCTGGCAGCATCGTAGGGGGAGAGGTGCTGGGCGATGAGGCTTGCAATGATGCCTGCGAGGACATCGCCTGTGCCCGCCGTGGCGAGGCCGGGGTTGGCGAACGGGATGATCCTGACATCTCCCTCAGGGGAAGCGACCACCGTGTAGGCGCCCTTCAGGAGTACTGTGACTCCCCACTCGGCTGCTGCTTTTCGCGCAGTGGCTACACGGTCGCCTTCGACGTCGGAAATGGACACTCCAAGCAATCGCGACATCTCGCCAGGATGGGGAGTGACCACGGTGGGAGACTGAAGACGGCTCCACCAGTCAGGTATTACAGCCAGCGTGTTCAGGGCATCGGCGTCCAGCACGACCGGGACGCTCAAAGACGTGCTCGATAGCAGGAGCTGTTCTAACAGCGCGTTAGTGCCATCGTGCTGGCCCAGGCCGCAACCAGCTAGCAGTACATCGCAGTCTGGTAGAGCATCGAGCACTGCTGCTGCGCCATCGGCGGTAGGGTCGCCATCGAGGTCTGATGGCAGCAGGAGGTAGGTGGGTTCAGTGAACTTGCTCGCGACAAGGGCCTGGAGAGCGGGTGTTGCCGCAAGGGTGACATAACCAGAACCCGACCGTGCTGCGCCCATACATGCGAGGTACGCCGCACCCACGTAGTTCCGTGAGCCGACCAACGCCAGGACACGACCGAAGGTGCCTTTGTGGGCACTCAGAGGGCGAGTCGGAAGGTGCGCCTGCGACCAGGCTGCTGTGACCACGGCTTGTTTGATGTCGGCGGCAAGGTGTTCAGGGATACCAATATCTGCCACGGTGAGCCTGCCGGTAAATGCGGCTCCGGGGAATCGAAACAGGCCGGCTTTTGGATAACCGAAGGTCACGGTTGCATCGGCGATGAGTGCAGCTTCGTCCGCTGTGCCATTCTCCGCGTCGACACCGCTGGGGACGTCCATGGCCAGTATCAGGATATCGGGCCGCTTTGCGCGCTCTGCATTGGTCGCAGCCAGCACATCGCGGTAGACGCCTTCCACAGGTCGAGAGCGACCCGTTCCAAGGACTGCATCAACCACCAGGTCCGCCTCCGACAACGCGGTTTGCACTTCGCTAAGGGCAGACGTGTGGGATGCATCAACCACAGGGGCACCTACCAGCGTGGCCTGTTTGAGCTTGGGTTCAGCGGCGTCTCTCGGGCTGAGGAGGAATGTGGTGGTGCGGGCCCCCCAGGTTTGGAGGTGCCTGGCTGTCACCAGACCATCGCTCCCGTTGTTGCCGGATCCTACCAGGATGACGACCTGGGAGCCGTAGGAACGCTCGCCAAGCATCTTCCATGCGTGTCTGGCGGCCAGGAGGCCTGCCCGTTCCATGAGTGCATCGGTAGAGACGCCCTCTTCCTCAGAGCGGCGCTCCAGTGCCCGCATCTCCTCAGGCGTTACCGTCTTCACTGGTCTCCCCCACCGCCACTACAACGGCATAGTCTCTGGAGTGGGAAATGCTGATGGCTATCTCACCTAGCCTCAGGAACTCTGAACGGGCCTTCGCTCTACCGTGCAACACGACGGTTGGAGCCTGTCCCGGCTCTCGTACGACTTCAATCTCCCGCCATGAGACACCACGTACACCCGTGCCGAGTGCTTTCATGACCGCTTCCTTGGCGGCGAAGCGACCGGCGAGCTGCGGCCAGCGGCCCCTGGCGTATTTCAGTTCACCGGCTGTGAATATCCGATCGAAGAACCTGTCTCCCCAGCGCTCCACGGCTTCGCCTATGCGCTCTATCTCAACGATGTCCACTCCGGTACGTAGCATATGAGGCGTCACACTTCCTAATTGAAATACATTCCCAATGTATTGGCGGGTCTGTGGTTGGGCGCATTATAGGTGCCCGTGTATGCACTGTCCACGAGAATCACCCCTGCAGGGACAGCAGTCCGGTGGAACCAATTACTGACCTGAGGAGTTGAAACAAAGCACGGTGGAGACCGAGAGACAAGGATGAATGGGGATATTGAGGACGGAAATGAAGGGCAACCAGAGGGCTGAACAGGACGATTTCTTATATGAATTCCATGTCACTTAGATAAAATTAAAACATTTCTTAAAAAAGTCTTAAACTTTTACTAAACATTATCTTGACATGAAACAAAGAACGGTTTACATTGTGAGTAACCAGGGAGTTCTGTAGTTGTTTGGAGGTTTTTTTATGGCTCGCAAAACACCGTTGATGCTTAGAGTGGAAGAACAGTACAAGCGTCCTTTGGAGAAATTGCTCCCAGAGATGGTCAATGAGATGGGAATGTCCGCCACAGCTGATGAGTTCAAAGTCAGCAAGGCGACCCTGGGCTACTGGCTATTGAAGCTGGGAATTGACGTCAGGCGCGTTGCCCTGGCACCCGGAGAGACTCTGGAGATCAAGCACTTAACTCGATAATTTACCATCCGCGTGGCCGGGTTTTTTAGCCCTTGTGTCTCAGAGGGGGAGACGCAAGGGCTTTTTCTTTTGCCAAAAACAATGTGACAGATGTGTCACAGGGTGTTGGAGGCCGAGGTAGCCCGCAGCGTTATTCTTGTATCCCGTTGTTTATCAATCCGGCCATGTAGCCAGCACCGAAACCGTTATCGATGTTCACAACGCTAACTCCGGGAGAACAGCTGCTCAGCATTCCAAGAAGCGCCGCGATGCCACCGAAGCTGGCACCGTAACCGATGCTGGTGGGGACGGCGATGATTGGAGCCGATACCAGTCCGCTGACCAGACTTGGGAGGGCTCCTTCCATGCCGGCCACAGCGATGATGACCCTGGCTTTCCGGAGTGTTGGCAGCTGGTCCAGAACGCGGTGGACCCCGGCTACACCAACATCGGTCACCCGCTCTACCTCGCAACCCATTAGGTGCGCTGTGAGAGCCGCTTCATCCGCCACCGGTAGATCGCTGGTTCCCGCGGTTACGATGAGCACGCCTGGAGTGAGGATGGGGTTGGCTCGTCGATCAACGACGATGGCCTTTGCCGCTTCATGGAACGCAGCATCCGGCACTGACGACCGAACCATCGCGAAGGCCTCGTGTGTGGCGCGTGTAACCAATACCCTATCGGACTTATCCGTCAGGCTTTTGGTGATGATGGCTATCTGCTCGGGGGTCTTCCCCAGCCCAAGGACAACCTCAGGGAATCCCCTTCTCAACTCACGATGGTGATCCAACTTGGCAAAACCCAAATCCTCGTACGGCAGCTGGGTTAACTCCGTCAGTGCTGCATCAATCGACACATCGCCGACTTGCAGTCGCTCCAACAGATCTTTGAGTTTTTCAGAATCTATCGGAAACCCCCGTAAAAGGAATGGATTTAAGTGCGGACTCATCGTATCATAGCGACCCCAGACTGGCTCGAAAGTCGTCGCTATATCCGTTGCAGACACGAAAGGGCCATCATATACTGGGGCAAACTTTTTGGAGAGATGTACATGAACGTGTCCTGCCTACAGGAGACCTTAAACAAGGGCCTCGGAATTGTTGGCAGAGCCGTGGCAACGCGGACCACCCTGCCCATCACGCAAAACGTGTTGATGTCCACAGACCAGGGTAGGCTGAAACTCACCGCCACCAACCTAGAGGTTGCTATCAGCACCTGGATTGGCGCCACGGTTGAAGAGGAAGGGGATATCACTATCCCTGCGCGTTTGCTCTCTGAATTTGTTGGCTCTTTGCAGAATGAAAAGGTGGACATGGTGACCACCACCCAACCCCATGCGATCACCCTCACCAGCGCTCGCTACGAGGCCAGGATTATTGGCACAGATGCCGGCGAATTCCCCCCAATCCCCACGGTGGAAGATGGGATAACGGCCAAGATCGATGCTGGTGTGCTCAAGAAGGCGATTGGTCAAGTGGTGTTCGCAGCGGCGACAGAAGAGTCTCGGCCTGTACTGACCGGCGTGAAACTTGAACTTGAGGGCGATGGGTTTACCCTTGCGGCCGCTGACGGGTTCCGCCTGGCGGTGCATAAGGGCAAACTTGAAGAAGCTGTTGCCGAGGCGACGGACGTCATCATTCCCGCCAGGACTCTCAACGAACTAAATCGCTTGCTTGGCGATCAGTCTGATCCTGTGGAGTTGGTGCTGTCTCCCACCAGGGGACAGGCACTGTTCCGCTTGAACAACGTTGAAGTGGTGTCCCAGCTCATCCAGGGGGCTTTCCCCAACTACGCTCAGCTGATTCCACAGAGCTACACCACCAAGGCGGGACTCAAGGTGTCCGAGTGCTTGCGAGCTGCACGGACTGCCGCAATCTTTGCACGGGATAGCTCAGGCATCGTCAGGCTGCACATCCAGGACGGCCCTCCAGGGTCGCTCCAAGTGCTGGCCAGAGCGGAAGAGGTCGGTGAGAACAGCGCTGAGATGGACGCCGAGGTAGAGGGCGGCGAGGCAAAGATTGCCTTTAACGCCAAGTACCTGATGGATGTTCTGGGCGTTATTGAGTCCGACGACGTTGCTCTTGAGGTGACCACTCCTTCCAGTCCTGGCGTGTTACGGCCATCAGATACAGAGGACTACATCCACGTCATCATGCCCATGTTCGTTCAGTGGTAATGACCCGCTAGCGCCGGACTATTGCCTCTGGGCCGATGTGGGTTATCAACCCTCCCTATCGACGACCCTATTCGTTCGCCTGTGAGTATTACCCAATTGGCTATTCCTCCAAAGTTTCCCACATCGGTAAGAGCCTAATTCAACCTCTTAACTATTCCTGACAGATTTCCCACAAATAACCCACAAATTTGTGGAATTGCGAATGGCTCGTTCGTTCCTTGGCCTTCATGCCCGTAGATTAGATTGATGATATGATGCCGTCCTTGAAGCCTATTTAGCTGACCAATGAGGGATGCAACCATGAACGATACACACGAAAAGCCGTCCATAGCCCTGAGGGTGATGGTCAGCATCGTCGCCGTTGGTGGTGTTGCGTGGTCGGCGTACTTGATTAGTGACCTGACATGGGACGTGGAGCTAGTGGTGGGCATCGCTCTACTGAGCTCTATGGTTCTGCTTGCCGGCGCCTTCCCCATACCCGTAGCGCCCAGGGTCAAGGCGGGAATGACTACGGCACCGCTGTTTGCTGCAGCCCTGGTGCTTGGGCCCGGATGCGCTGTAATTGCCGCGGTGGTTGGCGGGCTGGCGTATCAGGTCGTGCTGCGATTCTGGTCCCCTCATGTGCGGGTACCCTGGCACCAAATAGTTTTTAACCTGGCTGAGACATCGTTATCCACCGGCGTGGCTGCGCTCATATTCGATCGCATGGCCGATGGCAGCCTGACCAGCCCCTCCATCCTATTGGCAGCAGCCGCAATGTACCTGATCAACAGCAGCCTCGTCTCCTTGATCGCATCGACGCAACTGAAGGTGAATCCTGCCAAGTTCTGGTGGATGGGCACCAGGGAGAGTGGCCCACCAGAGTTGAGCCTGTTCGCTTTTGGGTATTTGGGCGCGCTGGCGTATGAGGCCAACACCCTGGCAATTGGATCGGTCCTGCTGCCTGTGTTCATTGTGTATCACGCGTTCTCCAGGACAACGGCCACAAACACGCGATTGGAGCAGGCGTTGGAGGATGTGCAAACCCTTCAAGGGCAGCTTCTCCAGAGCGCGAAACTAGCCACCCTTGGCACCCTCACTCTCGACCTTGCTCATCAGTTGAAGAACCCTCTTTTCATCGTTACCGGCAGGCTTGAAAACCTCATGTGGAAGATACCCAAAGACGACCCTATCTATTTGCAAATGGACGAGGCACTCCAGGCGGCATGGCGCACAAACCAACTCATCGAAGCGTTCTTGAACGAAGCGCAGCAACGGTGGTCGCCGTTGGACATTGTGACCTTGTTGAACGAAGCGATCTCATTGGCGATGACCAAGACAAACAAACCGATCTCTATCGAGCGAAAATACATCGCAGATGATGTTGCCGCTGAAGGAATTCCAACGCTTATGAGAGAGGCGCTGATGAACCTAGTAGTCAATGCGATTGATGCCGTTCCAGACACGGGTTCCGTTGTTGTTTCCATTGAAAGAAACACGAAGGGAGCAGTTGTCATAGCCATCAGCGACGATGGTCCCGGAATCCCTCATGACCAGATGCAGAACCTCTTTGAACCCTTCAGTACCTCCAAGGAAAATGGAACGGGCATTGGGTTGTTCTCGGCCAAGCACATCGTGGAGTTGCACAAAGGGCAGTTGAACGTGGATAGCAGTGCGGAGAAGGGTACTCGCGTAGAAGTGGTATTACCGGTTACAGGGCTTCAGGGGGAACGTATTGATATCCCAAGCCACGGACGTTCCTGATCATATTGTGCGAGTGAGCCGAGGATTCCAGCTTGCGGCGAAGTGAAGAGACGTACCATTTAAGGCTGTCTTGAGACCCCAACTCCGTATCCCACACCTCATTGAGCAGTTCATCGTGGGTGGCAATGC
Source organism: Dehalococcoidia bacterium (assembly GCA_029936935.1). GTDB lineage: Bacteria > Chloroflexota > Dehalococcoidia > Lucifugimonadales > UBA1127 > UBA1127. The sequence goes on from JAPYRQ010000037.1 coordinate 6,675, forward strand.
GATGTCGTGCGTTGACCAGGTAAGAGAGCAGCTTGAATTCAAGTGGGGAGACATGGACCGGCTCACCTGCCATGCTCACTGTGTGGGTTGGTGTATCTAGCTCCAATAGGGCATCGCGATAGTGGGTAGTGGCCTCCTCAGGGGCTCCTGCGCGTCGTAAGAGCGAGCGTACCCGGGCGAGGAAGGGCTCTCGAGAAACAGGCTTGATCACATACTCGTCCGCACCTACGTCGAGGCCTCTCACCTGATCGACATCCTCGCCAAGGGCGCTGAGTATCATCACCGGCGCTTCCGATAGTTCCCTGATGCGGCGAATCAGCTGGAACCCGTTCATTCCCGGCATTCGGAGGTCTACGATGCTTAACGTGGGCCGCAATTCATAGAACAGTTTCAGTGCACCTTCTGTCGTTGCTGCAGTGGTGACCTGATAGTCCTGTTCTTCCAACCATTCCTTCAACATTTCCAATACATGGAACTCGTCGTCTACCAAAAGTATGGAAGGACTGATCATCGCCATAACGTCTCACCAACGATGGAATTCCCCATCGGGATTAAGCCAGGGGTCGTACTGACATGGACACTACTTGTCACGCTGACACACTGTCAAGTGAGAATACCGTGAGAGACAGGAACCTCAAGGTCGCTAAAGCAAGGGCTAGATACATGGGTGACTTTAACGGATTCGCCAAGAGGTTTGATGGCTTTGTCACACATTACCCGGATTCCGGCGCAATGTGTCGAACACCGGCGACCTTGAATTAATGGTTTTGCTCACATGCCTCTTGACAGGGGCGTCCCGTGACGCTACGGTGTCTGCATGACACAAAGCACACGACCTCTATTTGAATTGACATTGGGTGAGGTGTCTCTCCGGGCCCCTGAGACACCATTGTATCTTGCTCTGGCGGCACAGGTCCTAGAGGTGCGCAGACAGGAGCTTCAAGAAGGTGTCTCTGTGACATTTCCTACCCCTGAGGCGACTATTGTGGCAGCTCAAACACCGGTCGTTGTGCCTCCCGAATCTATTGTCACTCTCGGTGCGACGCCAGAAGCCGTAGCACCTGTGACACAGCAAGTACCTCCTTCGCCGACACCTGTGACAGCAGCGGCACCTGCTGCTCCTATGACAACGCCAACGCCTCCCGCACGGAGAGCACGGTGGTTCCATGACCGGTTCCCCAAAATCACCTTTGAAGATGGATCAACACAAGTTATCCAATCATTGGATGCATTGAAGGAACTGTTGAAGAACCGAGGGTTGCAGCCACACCCACGTGGAGACGCATCGATGTTGCTATGGCAGGTGCGGAATCGCTTGGGGTTAGCCGTGGAGCAGGTAAACCAAGCTTAACGCTGACCTCTACAACTGCTCTTTGATGTTCTGGGCAAGGGCAACCGTCATCCCCGGAACTGTGGTCAACTCTTCCATGCTGGCTTCCCGTATCCCCTGAACACTCCCAAACCGCTGAATCAACAGCTTACGCCTCTTTGGTCCTACACCCTGCACCGTATCCAGTCCGGACTGTGTCTGTCGCTTGGAACGCAGTTTTTGGTGGTAGGTGATGGCGAACCTGTGGGCTTCATCGCGCACACGTTGCACCAGGAAGAGTCCCTGGGAGTTGCGAGGCAGAATCATAGGCTCCTGGCTATGAGGGACAAAGACTTCCTCTTCTTGCTTAGCTAGGGAAGCCAAAGGCACCTTGTCTGTAGAGATGCCCATCTCCAAGAATACGGTTTGTACCGCAGAGAGGTGGCCTTTGCCGCCATCAATGAGGATCAGGTCAGGCACGTTCTCCCATGGGTTATCGACGGGATCAGCATCAGCGTCGGCGTTATCGTTCTCTTGCTTGGCCATTCGTTTGAACCGTCGTTGCAGCATCTCTCGCATCATCGCGAAGTCGTCTGGCCCGTCAACAGTCTTGATCTTGAACCTGCGATAGTGTTGTTTGCTGGGAGCACCGTTTTGGAAAACAACCATGCTTCCAACGGCGTCAGTTCCGCTGATGTTGGAGATGTCATAACACTCGATGCGGTTGGGCAGTCGCGGCAGGCCCAGGGCCTCTTGCACCTCGGTCATGGCGATGTCCAGGGCTCCCTGGCTCGATAGCTTACGAATCCTGGACATGCTGAGTCCCTGCGCGGCGTTCTCTCCTACCAGGGACATGAGCTTCCGCTTCTCGCCTCGCACGGGTATCTGTAGGGAGACCGGACCGCCTCTACGGGCAGAGAGCCATTCCGTAAGCAGCGGGGTCTCATCTGCTTCATGCTGTATGAGGACAAGGGGAGGGACGTAGGAGGCGCGGTCATAAAACTGCTGGATGAAGGTGGAAATCACCTTACCCTCTTCTTCGTCCTGAACACCGTCCATGATGAAGTGGTCCCGGCCAACCAGCATCCCCTTCCGGATAAAGAATGCTTCTACCCAGGCCTCATTGCGCTCCTGTGCCATGGCTACAATGTCCATGTCCTGGCTGCGCAGGGAAACCATCTTCTGCTCTTCATTGACCCGTTCAATGGCCTGAATCTGATCGCGGATGCGGGCAGCCTGCTCAAACTGCAGGTTATCCGCGGAATCGGTCATGCGACGATTGAGCTGACGGACGACGTCGCCGGTTTTGCCCTCCAGGAACATCAGGACTTGTTGGATCACCTCTTTGTAGCTGTCCTTATCCGCATATCCCACACAGGGCGCAACACACCTGTGGATGTAGTACTCCAGGCAAGGCCTGGCGTCTGTGCCGGTGATGGGCTTGGTGCATGAGCGATAGGGGAAGAGTTTCTTGACCAGGTTCAAGGTCTTGCGAATGGAGCCCGTGCTGGCGAAGGGTCCGAAGTACCGAGCGCCATCATTGAGGACACGTCGGGTGAAATAGACCTGAGGAAACTCCTCCGTAGGGTCTATTTTGATATAAGGGTAGGTCTTGTCGTCCCGGAGTCGGGTGTTGAACTGCGGGCGATGTCGCTTAATGAGGGTGTTTTCCAGGATAAGGGCTTCGCTCTCGGAATCCGTGACCACGAACTCGAAATCGACTGCCTGCTGCATCAACCGTCGAGTCTTGGGCATCATGCCATAGGGTGTGGCGAAGTAGGAGCGAAGTCGATTTCGAAGGTTGGCGGCCTTGCCCACGTACAGGAACTTGCTGGAAGAGTCCTTGAAGAGGTAGACGCCGGGGCGGGTGGGCACAGAGGGTAACCTCACCCGCATCTCAGCGTTTTGTTCGCTTTGGTTGTCAGTAGTTATAGCCATCTTCATTCAACCCGGGAAGCCACAGGAATGGACTGCGGTCTTTGCTGAAAGAGCGGCCGCGACACCGTGTCTACCGAACCAGGGTGGTAAAGGTGACCAGGAGTGCCATCACTACCACAGCCAACACCGTGATACGTATCAGTTCCTTGGTGAGCAGGGGGTCTCCCCGCATCGTTGTGCCCGATACCGCCGCTGCTAAAGGCTGCGGGGTTGGTACTGCGGCACGAGGGGCAGGTGTTGGCGCTACAGCCTGTTGGTCGTCACTGGTTGCCTCAACATCATCACCTTCCGCGGGAGTTTCCTCAGGTGTTGCAACCGGCGTCGTTGTTTCAGCTGGTTCGTTGTGTCGTCCACGGGTACGGTGACCTCTGTGGGACGTTGATCCTCTAGAACTCCGGGGCATTGCTTTCCTCCACAGGTAATCTGTTTCAGTGGGGGCCGTAGCTAGTGTTCTGTGTATAGCCTCATGGCGACTTGTCTACGGGTTGATTCCCAGTGCCTGGACAATAACATTGGCTGAGGTCTCTATCCCCAGCGTACCAGGGTTGACCATCATATGATACAGGATTGGGTCGTCAGGGTGTGCTTTGAAATGTTTTTTGAAGAAACTGATGCGCGAGCGCTCTTCGTCAGCGATGTATTTCTCAGCTTCTTCCCTGCTTGTTCCATCCCTTTGCATTGTTGTTTCAATTCGGAACTCGACAGGGGCGACTACTCCCACGTGGAGTACTTCGGGGAAGTTCTTCAACACCAGGTTGCTGCCCCTACCCATGATGATGACATTCCCCTCTTCTGCCAGGTCTTTGATCATGTCTGAAATAACCTGGAAGAACCGGTTGTCGTCTACTTCTTTGCTGCTGGTGGCCATCTGCTCTTCATCGCCCTCCGGGTAAGGGCGCATGAGAAGCGCATCAACGCCAGGCCCAAAGAAGGGGTCTCCACCTGATCCCGTGTAGGCAGACCGCTCAAATGCTGTCTGAACCAATCGAGTAAGGCGATTTGCCAGGGAGAGGTGCTCATGCTCCTTTTCGGCCAGGGCGGACACTGTTGCCCCCACCCGTTTTGCGGCCTCTGCCAGGAGTAAGCGATCTACGTAGTCTGCTCCAATTTTTCGCGCGACTTCTTGTCCAACCTCACGCGCGGCACCACCAAGCTGTCCGTTTAGCGTGACAACTGCCATTGTGCCCTCCTGTGTTTTTCTCAACCGAGAATCGCTGCTTTTATCTAGCCGCCAGGAGACGTCAACCGGAACGTAGGGAAAGTTTACGCGAAAATCGCCGAGTATCCAATGGGTTTTAACAGCAAAATAGAAAATTGAGAAGAATATAGGACGGATGAAGGATTTGGGTAGGGCGAATTCGCCGCTCAGGCAAGGGGACCATAGCTGGTTCTAGCGGATGGTGTCTATCGTCCCCGGGGGTGGGCCTCTTCATACTGCTCTCGAAGATGGTCGTCCGAGAGGTGGGTGTATATCTGCGTGCTGGCTATGCTGGCATGACCCAGGAACTCCTGGACCTGTCGCAGCGATGCTCCGCCGCGAAGCATGTGAGTGGCAAAGCTGTGTCGCAACGTGTGGGGTGTGGCGGGCGTGGTGATTCCGGCCTTGCGTGCATGTTCCTTGAGGATGAGCCAGAAACCCTGCCTGGTCAGTCGCTCGCCCCTTCTGTTCAGGAACAATGCCTGCTCCTTGGAGTCAGACATGAAAGTGTTGCGAGCATCCTCGATGTAGCGCTGGAGGGCGTTAAGTGCCTGATCATGGAAGGGAATCAGCCGTTCTTTGGAACCTTTGCCCATGCATCGCACGAACTCTCCATTTAGATTGACGTCGCTCAGTTGAAGGGCAACCAGTTCACTGACGCGCATTCCGGTTGCGTAGAGAAGCTCAAGCATGGCTTTGTCTCTGCGAGCCTCCGGAGTGTTGAGCTTGCCGGGTGCATCCAGAAGCCGCACTACCTCTTCCTCCGTCATAGCGGTTGGTAGGCTTCGGCCGATCTTGGGTGAGGAAAGCTCGCTCGCTGGGCTGGATTCCATCACGTGTTCGTCTACAAGAAACCAGAAGAACGACCGGACAGCAGCGGTCTTCCTGGCTCTGGTGGTATCTGAGTAGCCCTTGGTCTGTAGGAGAAGTACAAACTCAGAAAGGTAGTCAGCGCTTACTTGGGTCCACTCCAGGGAACTCCCTTTGCTACCCAAGAACTCCACAAGTGAGTAGAGATCATTGCGGTATGCCATGATGGTGTTCCCGGAGAATCCTCGCTCTACTGCGAGGTGAGTCAAGTAGGTGTCAACCTGAGCCTTCATGCCGTCCCCAAGTCTGAAAAATGTTCCGAGGATGCTCAAACTGACACGCAAAATTAGCAGACAGTTCTGTACATAACTCGAGTGGCCTCAATTCTACCATAAGAAAACCATCTGTCCAGCCATACATAATGCACATGGAATAACCTGATAGCATCGAAGCTGGGTTGAGGGCTTCGTGGATTCAGAAAAGCGAGGTTCCCTCGCGTCAGAAGGAGGGACGTGGGGAGCGCAATCGCCCCTTCTCGCGCCTTGCTACGGCACTTGCTCGCGTGCTAGGATGGCAGCGCCTTTTCCCTACTATGAAACCTTGATGAGTGATGAGCGTATATCTGTGGAACAAAAGCAAGAATCACGATTAAAGAAGCTTGAAGCACTCCGCGCCCAGGGTGCCCTTGGTGGTGGTGAGCGTCGCATTCAGCAGCAGCATGAGAAGGGCAAGCTGACCGCCAGGGAACGACTTGAGCAGCTTGTAGACCCCGGTACCTTCCAGGAGTTGGACAGCTTTGCTACCCATCGCGCTACTGATTTCGGCCTGGCAGATCAAAAGGTGCTGGGAGACGCGGTGGTCACCGGCTACGGCCTGGTGAACGGAAGGCAGATCTTTGTATTCGCTCAGGACTTCACGGTCATGGGCGGCTCCCTCTCTGAAGTGGTGGCTGAGAAGATCTGCAAGATTATGGACCTGGCCATGAAGGTAGGGTCACCGGTGGTGGGGATTGAGGACTCCGGCGGTGCACGCATCCAGGAGGGCATCGGCAGCCTCAGGGGCTACGGGGACATCTTTTTGCGAAACACCCTGGCGTCCGGCGTTGTGCCGCAGCTCTCCGTAATCATGGGGCCCTGCGCCGGGGGGGCGGTCTACTCACCGGCTATCACTGACTTCATCTTCATGACAGAGGGCACCGGACAGATGTACATCACCGGCCCGGACGTCATCAAAGCGGTGACGGGCGAGGAAGTTACCCACGAACAACTCGGTGGTGCAGAGGCCCACACGGCCATAAGCGGCGTTGCACACTTCTCCTTTCCGGATGAGGCTGAGTGCCTGGCCCAGGTTCGGCGACTGCTGGATTTCATTCCTTCCAGCAACGCCGAGGACCCACCTCAGGCGGAGCCAACAGACGATCCGAATCGGCTCTGTCTGTCATTGCGTGACATTATTCCTGAAGAGGCCAACCAGTCCTACGACATGAAGCTCGTCATCGCTGAAGTCATGGACAACGGCGACTTCATGGAGGTCCAGCCGAGAAACGCACAGAACATCATCATCGGGCTAGGTCGGTTGGACGGACACCCGGTGGGGGTTGTGGCGCAGCAGCCCGCGGTCCGGGCTGGCGTGTTGGACATAGATTCATCGTTGAAGGCAGCTCGGTTCGTTCGGTTCTGCGATGCGTTCAACATCCCGATACTGACCTTCGTGGACGTACCCGGGTTTCTGCCTGGAACGGAGCAGGAGCATGGCGGCATCATCAAACATGGAGCCAAGCTCATCTATGCTTACGCGGAGGCCACCGTGCCCAAGGTAAGCGTGTTGACGCGGAAGGCCTATGGTGGCGGGTACATCGTGATGGGCAGCAAACACCTGCGTACTGACGTGAACTACGCATGGCCATCGGCTGAGATTGCAGTCATGGGGCCTGAAGGGGCAGTGAACGTCATCCATCGCGAGGCTATTCGGAACGCCGACAATGGGGACGAGAAGCGTGCCGAACTCATTCAGGAGTACCGCGATATGACGGCGAACCCGTACGTCGCGGCGTCACGCGGCATCATCGATGATGTCATCGACCCTGCGAACACCCGCATCAAGGTCATCCAGTCCTTTAAGATGTTGGAGAACAAGCGGGACACCCTCCCGCCTAAAAAGCATGGGAACATCCCCCTATGAGGTATTTACTGGCCTATGATTTCTTCTCATGTGAGACGAGACGATGACCACTGAAAACAACGATGGAAGCCGTACGTTCAACGTCGTCGTGGATGGAATCACCCTAAAGGTCACTGTGACGCCGTCAGAGGATGCAGCCAACATCCAGACCTCGTTGAGCGGTGATAAGAGCTTTCAGATTGAAGTGGATGGGCGTGGGTTTCGGGTTGAGGTGGAGTCGGGGGCATCGCCCTCAGCGCCAACCTTGACCGCGCCACCGGCACCCCAGCCTGCGGCAAGACCTGCGACACCGGTCACCGCGGATGGCGAGACGGTTCTCACTGCACCTATTCCGGGGTCAATAGTGCGCTATACTGTTGCTGAAGCCCAACCGGTCAAAGCTGGCGAGACGGTTGTTGTGCTTGAAGCCATGAAGATGGAAAACACCCTGCCTTCCCCTGTGGACGGTGTCATCAAGCAGATACCACTGCAGGCCGGGGCAAAGGTAGCACGAGGGGATGTCCTGCTGGTCATCGGGCCAGCGTAAGCAGATGGTAGCTGCGTTTAAACAACAGAAACCAAATTGGGGGAAAAGGCTCGTTATGCGGAAGAAGGTAACAGTCGTAGGGGCAGGAAACGTTGGAGCCACTACGGCACAGCGGATATATGACGGAGGATACGCCGATGTGGTGTTGGTAGACATCGTTGAAGGCCTGCCTCAGGGCAAGGCATTGGACATGTTGGAGTCAGGGCCTGTCACCGGATCGGACTCATCCATCATTGGCACAAACGATTACAAGGACACAGCAGGGTCAGACGTTACGGTCATCACCTCCGGCATCGCCCGGAAGCCCGGCATGAGCCGGGACGACCTTCTCTACACGAACATGGACATCGTAGGGAGCGTCATCGAGCAGGTAGTGGGCAACTCGCCGAATGGGATAGTGGTCGCCGTGACCAACCCGTTGGACGCCATGACTCAGCACGCCCTTGCTATGAGCGGGAAGTCCCGAAATCAGATCTTCGGCATGGCTGGAATCCTGGATACTGCCAGGTTCCGTTCCTTCCTTGCTGCGGAGTTGAATGTCTCTGTACAGGATGTTCACGCCTACGTCCTTGGCGGGCACGGCGATACGATGGTGCCGCTGGTCGGCCCCACCAACGTCGGCGGCATCCCGATAGCTGACTTGATCCCCAAAGCTCGCTTGGACGAGATTGTTCAGCGGACCCGCGACGGCGGCGGCGAGATCGTTGCACTACTGAAGACGGGAAGCGCCTACTATGCGCCTTCTGCAGCAGCGACTCAGATGGTTGAGGCCATCCTTTTCGATAAGAAGCAGATCCTACCCTGCTGCGTCCGGTTGGACGGCGAGTATGGTGTGGACGGGTTGTGCGTCGGCGTCCCGGTGAAACTGGGAGAAGGCGGCGTGGAGGAGATCATCAAACTCAACCTGACCAGCGAAGAAGAGGCTGCATTGAAGCGTTCCGCCGATGCTGTTCAAGAGTTGGTGGATGTGATGAACAACCGGAAGGGCTAACCCTGCACCCATATGTGAGGGTCTTCCTATACGTATTTTGAATGTTTTTGTGATAACGAGGGTACTGGCCCATAGCGACTTAATTAGGAGAAGGACATGACGACTAAGAACCCGGAAGAGATGGAAGCACAACTTCAGTCCGCAGCTGATGAGCTGAAGGATCTGGAGAGCGCAAACGATGTGAAGAAGTGGTGGAACAAGCACTACTATGGCCTGGGCCACAAACGTCTTGGTCGGTTATTGCTTGGGCAGTCCGTTGAGCGCCTTTTGGAGCGCGCCACCGGCAACCGGGGCGACGACTAAGAACTTTCGTACCCCACCCTATTGGACCATTATCGGGCCTGGAAGCCATCTGAGCTTTTGGGCCCGATTTCTTTGGAGCAAGGAACGCGCTGGGTGTTACCATTGAGGCACAAACAATAAGGACGAGGCATGGTTGATACCGGTAAAAACATAGCGACAATGACCATCGGCGGGCGTGGCTTCCAATGGGGAGCGCGTACCTACGTCATGGGCATCGTCAACGTCACCACGGACTCGTTTTCCGGCGATGGCCTCAGCACCGACGTAGATGCCGCGGTTGCTCAGGCGTTGGCGTTCCAGGACGCAGGTGCTGACATAATCGATGTTGGCGGTGAATCGTCGCGACCGCCCGGGACCGCTTACGGGCAGGGTGCCGAGCTGGTTTCTGCGGACGAGGAGTTGAGCCGCGTCATCCCCGTAATCGAGCGATTGCGTGACGCGCTGGACGTACCCATAAGCATCGACACGTACAAGGCCGACGTCGCGCGACAGGCCGTTGCTGCCGGGGCAGGCCTCATCAATGATGTGTGGGGGCTTCAACGCGACCCCGAATTGGCTCGTGTGGCCGCTGAGACTGGTGTACCTATCGTGCTGATGCATAACCAGGCAGGCACGGAGTACACAGAACTTATGACCGATGTGTTGGACAGCATGAGGTCGAGCGTAGACGTAGCTCGAAGGGCGGGGGTGGCTGAGGAAGCAATCATCATTGACCCCGGCATCGGGTTCGGAAAGACCGTGCAGCACAACCTTGAGTTACTTCGTCGACTCCGTGAGTTCAAGGACGCATTGGGCTACCCGGTGTTGATGGGTGTATCGAGGAAATCGACCATAGGCACAGTGCTGGGCGGGCTGCCGCCGGACGACCGGCTGGAGGGAACCGCTGCTGCTGTCTCGATGTCGATAGCCAACGGGGCGGACATCGTCCGTGTCCACGACGTGAAGGCGGTGGTGCGGGTAGTGCGTATGACAGACGCCATTGTGCGGGGCTGGACGTCCCCCGCATCATGACTACGGTGTATCTGGGACTCGGCAGCAATGTTGGATCCCGTGAGGGAAACCTGAGGCAAGCTCTGAAGTTCCTGAACGGACCCGCAGATGCTGTGCAGGAGGTATCGCCCGTGTATGAGACCGACCCTGTGGGGTTTGCTGACCAGGGTTCATTCCTGAACTGCGTTTTCCGCTTCGAAACCGAACTGAAACCTAAAGATCTGCTGTCTACGGTGAAGGGAATTGAGGGTCTGGTTGGTCGGACACCGACGTTCCCAAACGGCCCGCGTGAGATAGACATCGACATTCTGCTCTACGGCGATTTGGTGATGGCGTCGGAAGTGCTTACCATACCGCACCCTCGCATGGCAGAGCGGGCCTTTGTGCTTGTGCCCCTCGCCGATATAGCACCGGACGTGGCACACGCTGCCAGCGGGTTGACCGTGGCTGAGCTTCTTGATTCCGTGGACGGAAAAGAGGGTGTGCGACTCTGGGGACGGCTTGGTTAGGCCTGCCTAAGCGATGGGGGCAGCAGGTTGGGAATGGCATCTTCAATGGGATAACCCTCTTTGCACTTGGCGCAGTTCAGGCTTCCCGTGATGATCTCATCGTCATCTTCTTTGACGACCGTCAACGTCAGTTCACTCTTGCAGATAGGGCAGGCTAGGATGTCCATCAGGTCGTGCCGCATGTGGTGTTCTCCTTTAATGTCCAGGAACAGGTCTACTTTACACCCCTTTTAGGGCATCCTCAAACAGCGCTTGGAGCACGTCTGAGAGCAGGAACACGATGATGCCGATGATTGCGATGAGGTTGGCTGAGGAAAACGCACGGTTTGGCTTGGTCTCATCGCCTGTTGTGGGCGCTGCTGAACGTGTGCGCCTTCGCTTCTGCAACACGCCGGCTAGCCAGAACATCCACAGACTCAACACAACCTTCACGCCAAGGACGGACACGTAGGCTACATCCGTGTACTTCGATGTCAGGCGGTCGAAGGCCAGGACAACCCCGGTGATGATAAGAACCATAACGGCGGTGTCTACGACAGCTCGGAACTCATTGGCCACAACTGCGTTGCCAATAGTATCGCTACCACTCTTCTTTGAAGCGGGCTTGAGGACGAAGAGGTAGAACAGGCTCCCGCCTATCCAGGCCACTCCTGCGATGGTATGAATCCATCGCACAGCAAGAATGAATATCTCCCCGGGGCTCACGCCATCTACTCCCTTGCCATCTCTTCTGTAACCAAGTCGGTTCCCCAGGCCAACGCCTGCCGGGTGGCTTTTTCATCGAGGTCACCGCGACTGCCCAGGTACCACTCCAGCGCTTGCTGGGGTGACATACTTTGAGCCGCTGAGCCCAGTCGAGGCATCCTGTCGTGGATGACTTCTTTGCTCACCGCCGCAATGGAGTGGGCCTCTGACAGCGCTTCACGGATGAGTTTCTCGTTGATGCGGCTGGCCAACGTTGACGAGATGGTGATGTGGACACGTACCACGGCGTCGGTCACGTACTTGCGATTCACCTCGTGTACGACCAGCGCCGTTGGGTCTTCCTCGTCGTCGGGCACCTTCACATCGATGGTGAGGAAGATCCGCGCCTTGATGGGGATGTGCGCCCACTGGACGCGTTCGCCTACGGGTGCAGCCGGGTCGATATCAACGAGGCAGAAACCCTTATCGTCGCCCTCCTCGCTGAAGTCAACGCGCTGGAGGCTACCGGGGTAAACCACGGGTGGGTGATCGCCCACCTGTTGGTGCTTGTGGATGTGCCCTAAAGCCACGTAATCGAAGGCGGGAAGGCCTACGCTGCTGCGTTGTAGCGAGTAGTCCCTACCAAGCATCATTGAGCGTTCTGAGCTGGTGACCGCACCGGCCACGGTGACATGGGCTGCCAGGATGGCGGGAATGGTAGAGTCAAGGGCCTGAGCTTGTTCAAGTAGTCTCTCCGTCAGGTCTTTCTCCACATATCGCGCAATCTCTTCGATGGTCGCGCCACGATGCTCGTCACGCTGCAGCAACGCGCCACGTCGAATCCACGGCAGGGCAACGATCTGCAACGGCCCGGAGCGAGTCTCCACGGTGAACGTCTCCATGCGCTCTGCGACGTGAACCTGCCTCACACCCAGGGTTGGGAATATCTCCAACGCGGTCGCCCTACCAAGAGAATGGGCGATGTCATGGTTGCCGGTCAGGAGGAACACCGGGATGTCCCGGTTCACCAGAGTCGCAATACGTCGCGCGAACTCCCGCTGGTGGGTCTGTGAAGGGTCTCTGCTCTTGTAGGCATCGCCGGCGAAGAGGACGAGGTCGACATCGTTCTGGGTGGCGTACTCCACCGCCTCGTCGAGGGCGACAAGGAAGTCCAGGAGGCGAGTCGATAGGCCAAGGTACGTGCGCTTACGGTCAACGCCGGGAGCAAAGTACTCGGGCATAGCCTCAAGATCGGCTTCGGTAGCGGGCCGCCCGTAGTTCTCTACGCCTATGTGGATGTCCGCCAGGTGGAGGATGCGCACTGTGTTATGTTCCTCTAGTCAGGATGCCAGGGCAGAAGGATATCAAACCAATGGAGTGAGTGGTAGGTGAGAATGACGGAGATTGGAGACGGATTCTTCGTTACTGTACCTGTGGAGGGTGTTTTGCTGGGTTCCGGCCTCCGCCGGAACGACGAGGATGGTTCGACAGGCTCACCATGAACGGAGGGGCTTAGAGCTCCATGACGCGACGGAGCCACTGGGCAAGGCCTTCCATGTCCCGTCGAGAGATGCCACCGAGTCGTCGCAACAAGTGGGACGAGCGCAGCGTGGCGAGGCGAGCGCGGACGGTGCTTGGCCCCAGGAGTCCTGCGTCCTGCCAATCCATGAGGGCGTAATCGCCGATGCGCGGTGCTGCGCGTCCGTGGCCGGTGATGGGTGCAATGACAACTTCCCCGGTGCCGGTGTTGTAATAGTCACCGCTGACCACTACCGCAGGACGGCGTTGGTTGGCTGACGGCGAGTTCAGTGGGAAGGGAACCAGGACGATATCTCCGTGGTGGACGTTAGAGACGGTCATAGGCGTTGTCCTCAGGGCTGTCCCAATCCGTAGTGAAAGTCTCATCAGAGGCTGACACCAGGGCGGACGCCTCTTCTTGAAGGTTCAACTCCTCAACGGCCTTGTGGGTGGCGACGTAGAGGTCTTTGCCTGTTGCGCGAGGAAACTTCTCCAGGAACCCGGACTTCACTTGCTGACCAATCCACTGGTGAGGGGTCTCGTGCTCGTCCAGAAGGGCGAAGAGACCTTTTTGGTCGAGGCCACCGGAGGCGTAGAGCCTGGTCAACAACTCTCGTCGACGTCGATAGAAGCGTTCCATTGTGTCTTCCATCGGTGCTCCAAGCAGCCCCTGGAGCTTGTCCACTGTATCCCGAAGGGCCTTGAGGCAAGCGACAATCTGGTCATTTTGGTACGCAGAATTGTCATTCATATGCTTTCCTCCTGGAATCCGATTCGGGTTGCGGCAGAGGCATTGTATCAGGAGAAAACGAAAGGGCAAGGGGTTTTATGTCCTGTTTATAAGACTGGGTGAAATTGGAGGGAAATCAGAGAAAAGAGACGTCACAAATCGACGCTATTACCCCAATCGTTCCCCTAATATCTGCGCCAAGTCAGCAATAGCCACGCGATCCTGGACAAGGGTGTCCCGATCACGGATGGTGACCTGGTTGTCGTCCAGCGAATCGAAGTCTACGGTGACGCAGAACGGCGTGCCAACCTCATCGAATCGACGGTACCGACGTCCGATGCTCTGGGCGTCGTCGTACTCCACGTTCCATCGGCCGGTCGCGATGAGACTTGCGTAGACCTCGCGTGCCAGGGGAGTCAGCTTCTCGTTGCGACTCAGGGGCAGCAGCGCTACCTGCACTGGGGCCATTGCGGGGTGGAACTTCAGCACCACGCGAGTCTCACCCTTTCCGGCTCCTGCGGAGTCGCCGCCCACTTCTTCTTCGGTATAGGCGTCCAAAAGGAACATCAACGCCAATCGGTCTACTCCTACCGCTGGTTCAATGACGTAGGGCGTGAGGTGTTTGTCCTCAGCCGGGGACTGTTCATCGAAGTAGGTCAGTTTGGTGCCACTGTGCTC
>JAPYRQ010000038.1 GCA_029936935.1 Dehalococcoidia bacterium
TATCAAGACAGGTACACCCCTGCGCGATAACCCGCGAGACCTGGTCGGCATGACGACTGCAGGCATGGCAATCGTCGGCAGCCTGGCTCCATCTATCAAGAAAACCGAGGCTCTGGTGATATCCAAGTTCGTTGAGAAACCAAACGCCGCAACGGCCCTCAGCTTCCTTGCCACGGGCGACTACCTTTGGAACAGCGGCATCTTCCTTATGTCGGCATCCGTGTGGCTGCGAGAGCTTGACCGCCATCGCCCTGACATCGCATCGGTGTGTGAGGCAGCAATCGCGGAGGCACGTCGGGCAAAGCCGTTTGTGTGGCCTGACCCGGAGATATTCGCCACGTCACCCAGCGAATCCATCGACTATGCGGTCATGGAACGCGCGGAAGACACACCGGACGGTGAAGCATCGCCCTACGCCGTTCTGCCCCTGAACGTGGGGTGGTCTGACGTGGGCACCTGGTCAACCGTCTGGGAGATGGGGAAGCAGGACAAAAGCGGCAACCAGACCCAGGGTGATGTGTACCTGCAGGACGTGAAGAACTCCCTGCTGGTGTCGCGCCACCGACTGGTCACCGCTATCGGGCTTGAGGATGTGGTTGTCGTTGAGACCGCGGACGCCGTGCTGGTAGCGCACAAAGACCAGGTACAGGAAGTCAAAACGATCGTCGCAAAACTCGGCGAGGACAAACGGCAGGAAAAAGAGGGCCACCCCCACGTCCACCGCCCATGGGGCAGCTACGAGGTCATCGACAGCGGCCCGGGGTTCCAGGTCAAGCGACTCATCATCAACCCCGGCGCAGCCATATCGCTACAACGTCACTACCATCGCTCAGAAAGCTGGGTGGTGGTCAAAGGTGTGGCGACGGTCACTCGTGGCGACGAGGTGGTGACACTAGCCGAGACCGGTGCCACGGACATCCCCGCAGGCATGATCCATCGCATGGAGAACCCCGGCTCCATTCCCCTGGAGGTCATTGAAGTCCAGCAGGGCGACTACCTGGGTGAGGACGACATCATTCGACTCGATGACAAGTACGGTCGCCACGTAGACCGCTAGGCCACTTAGTGGCTTCTGCCCTCTTCGAGGGTTTGTTCCGCTCCCTTAGATACCCACTATGGCTTTGGCCTTCCGCGACACCCTTGTCATCCATCGATGCATCTGGAAGAATCATTCAATCTTGCTAAAGGTGCATGTATGACCGAGCTTCTCTACCACGCCGACAGTTATCTGAAAGAGTTCCAGGCCACCGTGAGAGATGTGACGAAGTCGGGCATTGTGCTTGACCGGACGGCGTTCTATCCCGGCGGCGGCGGTCAGCCCAACGACATCGGTGTCATACGCATCGGCGATGTGGAGTATGTCGTGCCAAAGGTCAGCCGGGTAGACGGCGCCATCGTCCATCAGCTTGAGGGCGGACTGCCGAACATCGGTGACACCGTGACCGGCGCGTTGGACTGGGACAGACGGCACAAGTTGATGCGCACCCACACATCGCTCCATATCCTCTGCGGCGTCATCTGGCGTGACTACAGTGCGCAGGTCACTGGCGGCAACATGGAGCCGCTGGCCGCCCGCATGGACTTTGAGTTTGAAAACCTGACGGCGGAGTTCGCTGAAGAGGTCGAGGCCACCGTGAACAAGGAGATTGACGCTGACTACCTCATCTCAGCGCGTGTGCTACCTCGCGACGAGGCGATGGCCATCCCCGACCTCATTCGCACCAAGATCAACCTGTTGCCGGAGGGCATCCCGGAGGTGCGTGTGCTGGAGATCCACGGCCTTGACCTGCAGGCAGACGGCGGCACCCATGTGACCAGCACCAAGGAAGTCGGACGAATCCGCATCGTGGGCCACGAGAGCAAGGGCCGCATCAACAAGCGACTCCGCATCCAGATCGAAGACGCTTAGCGGGTTTTGCTCCGGCTTCGCAAGCTTCGCCACTCACCCTGACTAACTTGGTGCCAGTCCCCATGTTGGACTGAACCACACCCTGTATGCTCGATAAAAGGGTATGGAGGGAACAGCTTATGCTTACCAACGACATGGCAATGGGGATGATGGAAGCGGCGCTTCAGAAGCTTGCCAGGAGTTTTGTGACAGGCACGGTGCCAGAAATGACCAGCGATGCCGATGGCAACGTGATTACCCTGACTTATGAGTCCACTATAGGCGGTAGCCCCAGCGGTATCCCGGTCAACGTGCTAGTGCATGTTGCGCTGACGGAAGACCCGGCCCTTGCCGAAGCCGCAAGAGACAGCATCGCCACTCCCTAGCCCGCTTGGCGGGTTCTGTCCCTCGCTTAGATGACCACCAAGCTCCAAGGTTGCACCCTAGTTGATTTAGTTCTCACCCTTAGGTAACCGTCAGGTATGTGGGTGCAGGGCCTCGCCCTGCCGCAGGAATATGGGTCAAGGGCTTTACCCTCGGGGGCAAGGACGAGCTCTTTGTTGCACCTTGGTGGTAGTATCTGTGTAGCAACTACTACAGGGGTACAAATGACGACGCCAGCCGAAGAACAGAAATTCGATTTTATTCGTGAGTTAATCGCGAACGACCTCACTGCAAAGAACCTTCCCCAGGGTGTGGTTACACGTTTCCCACCCGAGCCGAACGGCTACCTGCACATTGGACATGCCAAGTCGATATGCCTGAACTTCGGCGTCGCGCAGGAGTTTGACGGTCGCTGCCATCTCCGTTTCGATGACACCAACCCCAGCAAAGAGGACGACGAGTACGTCGAGTCGATCAAGAAGGACATCGCCTGGCTTGGTTGGGACTGGGGAGAGCACCTCCACTTCGCGTCGGACTACTTCGAGACGTTGTATCAGTACGCCGTGACCTTGATAGGGCAGGGCAAGGCATACGTTGACGACTTGACCCAGGAGGAGATACGGGCTGGTCGAGGTACGCTGACATCCCCCGGCGAGGAAAGCCCCTACCGTGGGCGCTCCGTTGCGGAAAACCTGGACTTGTTCGGCAAAATGCGAGCCGGGGAGTTCTCCGAAGGTGCTCGCGTGCTCCGCGCCAAGATCGATATGACGTCCGGCAACCTCAACATGCGAGACCCCGTGCTGTATCGCATCGTGGACGCGCCGCATCACCGCACGGGCACTGAATGGCGCATCTACCCGATGTACGACTTCGGTCACGGCCAGTCTGACTCCATCGAGGGCATAACTCACTCGCTCTGCACCATGGAGTTTGAGGATCACCGTCCACTGTACGATTGGGTCCTGGATTCGCTTGGCCTGTATCACCCTCAGCAGATCGAGTTCGCTCGACTCAACATCAGCTACACCATCCTCAGCAAGAGGAAGCTCTTGCAGCTAGTGCAGGACGGCCACGTCTCCGGCTGGGACGACCCGCGCATGCCAACCATTTCTGGCCTACGACGTCGTGGCTACCCGCCTGAAGCCATCCGCAATTTCTGCGACAAGATCGGTATCGCCAAGCGGCCCAACACCGTGGAGCTTGCACTGCTTGAGCACTCGGCGCGGGACTACCTCAACCAACATGCTTCGCGCGTTCTTGGCGTGCTCCGACCGCTAAAGGTCATCATCGACAACTATCCGGAAGGGCAGAGCGAGGAGCTTGAGGGCATCAACAACCCGGAGAGTCCTGAAGCGGGGACGCGGATGGTGCCGTTCTCAGGCGAGCTATACATTGAGCAGGACGATTTCATGGAAGACCCGCCAAGCAAGTACAACCGCCTGGCGCCCGGCCGGGAGGTGCGCCTGCGATATGGGTACTTCATCACCTGCATCAACGCCGACAAAGACCCGGTAACCGGCGAAGTCACGGCTATCCACTGCGCCTACGATCCGGAGACCCGTGGCGGTCAATCTCCCGACGGGCGAAAGGTGCGCGGCACGATCCACTGGGTATCGGCAGCCCACTCACTACCGGCGGTAGTACGGCTATACGAGACCCTCTTTTCAGAAGAACATCCTGACGATGCTGATGATTTCCTAACGGTGTTGAATGAGGATTCTTTGAAGGTGATAACGGGTTGTCAGGTAGAAGCCAGCCTGAAGGATGCCTCGCCTGGAGATAACTTCCAGTTCGAGAGGCTCGGCTACTTCTGCATGGATGAGGTCGACTCAAAACCTGGCGCGCTGGTGTTCAATCGCACAGTGCCCCTACGCGACACCTGGTCTCGCTAGCGAGATAAATCTGCATACCGGGGTTGGATGCTTCAAGTACATTTTTTCAGCACAATTCGTTGAATTGATGATTTAGGATGGAATCATGTCAATAACCTGTCGCCCATCCATACATCTACCAACATGGTTACTTTCGCTACTTGGCGCAGTCTTCTTAGGTATTGGTCTCATCATTGCTCCGGTAATGGTGTTCAAAATCGCCCTTGATGACGGGATAGAAGACTACACAAACATCTGGGCATCTGTTGCCATCGAATTGTCGAATCTTCCACTAGTGGCATGGCCGGCTATTGCCGTGTTGTTTTGGATTCCAAACGCCGCAAGGAGCCTACATGAATCGTTGAGTCAGGCCCAAGACAAAGGAAGAAATAACCAACACCCGTCAAAAACGGTTTCATCGTTGCCTCCAACATCAAAACGACATCTCATCATTAGCGCGGTATTCGCCGGAATCGCCGTTGCTCCCAGTACGTGGAGCCTCAGGAACGATGACTTGAACGAATGGTTTGAGGCAGCAGGTGCCGTAGGGTGGATACCATTCATGATTTTCATTTGGATAATCACCGCGCTAGCTATTTTGGCGGCCTTGCGCCTATCGGCGGTTGTTGGCTGGCTCATAAGCAACTGCAAGGACGGACTCAACGTAAGCCCGCTGGATCCTGACAATGCTGGAGGATTTCTCTTCCTAGGTCAGTTCCTTACCAAAGCAACAGCTATTGCTGTCATTGCCGGGTTTTGGTTCGTTTCCAAACTTGTCGTCATCTTCTATTTCAACAACGATGGTGAATTCTCGTCTATCGATGCCGGGTTCATTGGAATGGCCCTGTTGTTCTCCAGCTTCTATCTTTTCCTTGTCTGGTGGTTGATTGTCCGCCCCACCAAACACATCCGGCGGGGCATGACCGTAGAAAGAAACAGCAAACTTGGAGAGCTTTCATTGC
Source organism: Dehalococcoidia bacterium (assembly GCA_029936935.1). GTDB lineage: Bacteria > Chloroflexota > Dehalococcoidia > Lucifugimonadales > UBA1127 > UBA1127. Next base: position 5,106 of record JAPYRQ010000038.1, read on the forward strand.
TATTCGATACGGAGTCAGGCAAACCGAGCAATGATGCCAATGAGCGGTATGAACCACTAAGTAAGATTGTGGAAAACCACACACAGGTTAAACGGACCTACCCTCTGATGCCGTTCCCCACAAGCAGAATTGGCGCAGTTCCCGCAGGGACGATCTCCCCGCCTGCTGTGGGTGTGGCCTCAATCATGTTCCAGTCATTTACGGGAATATCGATTGCCAGTATCTGAGCAAGGCCTCGCCCTGCCTAGAGCGGCCGCTCGATTAGCTCTTTCTCTGTCCAGGGAGTCTGCATAGGTGCGATGACCTCTTTGGCCAGTCGCTCCGCCTGCGCTTCCCACACGCCGGGAGGGCCGGGGGGCCGCAACACGAACTTGGTGATGCCAGCCTCCACGTACTCGTTCAGCGTTTCCTGGATCATCTCCGGTGTCCCAAGCGCGGTGTACGACTCCAACCCCACGTCTTCGCGACGTCGAGCCAGGGCGGGTGCGGCAAGCTCCAGGGCAGCTTCCTTCGTGTCTGCTATCGCGCAGATGATGGAGACGCCGTAGTGGTCGTCCTCGATGACGCGGTCAGACTCCGCAGCGTACACCTGTATCGCCTCGATGCCGTCGCGGCATTCCTGCGGCGTGATGGCAGAAGGCAGCCAACCCTCGCCCAGTCGACCCGTCCGACGCATCGCTGCATCGCTTCGACCGCCGATCCAAATGGGAGGGCCGGGCTTCTGCACAGGCTTAGGTTCCACGGAGATGTTTTCAAAGTTGTAGTACTTGCCGTGGAAGGTCGCCTCGTCCTGAGTCCACAGCAGGTTCAGTGCCTGAATCGCCTCGTCGGTTCGGGGCGCACGCTCGGCTTTTGATACGTCGCAAGCCTCGTACTCCCTGGGATCCTCGCCGCCAAGTCCGGCAACCAACAGCAATCGACCGTTCGACAGGAAGTCGAGGGTCGCGAGCTCTTTCGCCACGATGACGGGGTTGCGGAGCGGCATGATGAGGGCGTTGGTGCCGAACTTCATCATCCCCTTCCGGCCGCTCAAGGCCGCTATGGTGACGATGGGCTCTAGTGTTGCACCCTTGCCGATGATGCGGTCACTGAACCAGAGGGAGTCCACACCCCATGACTCGCAGTTGTCCACAAAGTCGTAAAACACGTTGTAGTTGCGCTCCGCAAAGGGCCAGGCTCCCATTCCAAAACCAAGACGAATCTTCATAGCGCCGCACCTCTGTCCCGTACCGAATGGAGCCATGATAGTCCACAGCTTGTCAGGGTGCCAGGGTATGCGTTGCCAAGGGAACGAGCCTCAACTAGGATAGCTAGAGAAACCCGCATTGAAAGACGACGTTATGGCTGAAGTCATTGTGAGACAGGCGACCACCCAGGGCGAGATGGCTGCGCTCCGTGCTCTGCGCCTTTCGGTCTTCGTAGAAGAACAGGGCGTCCCGGAGGCATTGGAGATCGATGGGCTTGATGCATTGGCGTACCACGCCGTTGCATGTGTAGAGGATGCCATCATCGGCACAGGACGGCTGTTGGTCCTCCCAGGCGGCGATGCCCTGATAGGTCGCATGGCAATCCAGAGCGATGTCAGGCGAATCGGCATCGGCGCCAACGTGCTGAAGTTCCTGGAAGACGCTGCGTCCAAGATGGGCGCGTCCGGAGTCATCGTCCATGCCCAGACCTACGTCACAGAGTTCTACCTGCGCAACGGTTACAACTCTGAGGGAGGGCCCTTTGAAGAGGCAGGGATAGAGCACGTTCTCATGCGTAAATCGTTCAAGTAACACCACACCCGTTCCATGTATCACGGCGTCCGTTTGTGACCTTTGCACATCACAGGAGGCATGTTCTGGCTGACTCGGAGAAAACAGGTCAAAAGGAGAAGAAGTTCTACTACGGCTGGGTCATCGTAGGCGTCATCGCCCTGGCGGGTTTTGCCAACAGTGCAGAGACGCTACCAGTCATCAGCATCTTCCTTAAGCCTATCACTGAGGACTTTGGCTGGAACCGCAGTATCTTCACAGGCGCAATCACCGCAGGAACTCTCATCGGCGGGTTCTTCTCCATGGCTACAGGGCCGATCATCGACCGATATGGCCCCCGTTGGGTCCTGGTCATCAGCTTCATCCTACTTGGGGCCTTGCTCATGGCTATGGCGGCAATCTCCACCCTATGGCATCTCTACACGCTCCAAGTGATGGCCAGAATCGTCGCGATGGGCGCCATCGGCCTCACCGTGACGTCTGTCGTCCCTAAATGGTTTGTATCCAAGCGAGGAATGGCCGTGGCTGTCAGCGGTATAGGTGAACGGGCAGGGCAGACCATCACTCCGCTATACGCACAACTCCTCATCAGCAGCCATGGGTGGCGACCGGCGCTGTTGGTCACGGGCCTCGTCACCTGGGCTGTCTCCATCATCCCTTCGCTGCTCTTTCTTCGCAGACGACCTGAGGATATGGGCCTGCTGCCGGATGGCGCTACGCCCTTTGACGAGGCAACGTCCTCAACGGTTAAACCAACACCCAACCCCAATCACCGCGATGTGAACTTCACCGTGAAGCAGGTGCTACGGCTCCCATCGTTCTACCTGTTGGCAACCGGTTTGACGCTGATGTCGCTTCCCACCAACGGACTGATGTTCCACCTGGTCTCGTTCCTGACAGACCGGGAGTTCAGCGCCGGGTACGCGGTGATCGTTCTCTCCACCTTCTCTACGGGCGGCGCGGTAGGCTCCATAGTCTTTGGAATGCTGGTGGGAAGGTTCAATATCCGGCTGACAATGACGGCCAACTACCTCCTAATAGGCATTGGCTACATCATCCTGTTGACCGTCCATTCCCCCATGTTGGGGTTGGCCTGGGGTTTCCTTCACGGCATCCTGCAAGGGGGCTCTTTCATGATGCAGCAGGTAATCTTCGCCGATTACTACGGCAGGCATTCTCTGGGTGCGATTCGAGGCATCACTCGACCCGCGCAGATGACCACCAACGCCATCGGCCCACTTGCCGCAGCCATCGCCTACGATGCCACGTCCAGCTACGGTTTGGTGTTCAGCATCTTCACCGTGATAGCGGTCATAGCGGCAGTGTTCATCTTTTCTGCCCTGCCACCAGCTGCCCCTGAGACCAAGCAAACTGAACCATCCTAGCTTTCAAGCTGATGCCCTGGCTTGAAGGTTAAACGCCTCGACGGTACAATCTGGGCAGTTACAGAAGGCGGTTGAAGAACGTGACGTTAGATGCAAGAGGCCCGGAGTTCCCGCGAAAAGAACGTCGGAAGCGCATGGGCGGCACCGGCGCTGAGCACTTTGATGAGGTCACCGGTGCCAGCGAGTTCTTTATCTATGTGGCGCCCAACATGCAGACAAGAGGCTATGACGGCTTGAAGGAACAGCTTGAGGAATTGGGCTGTACAGTGGAGTTTCCTGCCATTTCGCCACTCTCTCCTGGCCCCCGCCACCAGGCGATAAAGATCACTCATGCTGGAGAGGGCATCCCGGTGAAGGGGCTGAAGCGGGCACACACCTGGGCACACTCCCACTCATTCCTTCATAGCTTCTTCAAGCCTTTCGCAACGACACCATCCGCCAAGACTTAATCACCAGTATCCCTGAATAGAGAGGAGCCTCCTACATACCATAGGAGGCTTCTTGCTTATCTGAACACCCGCAGGAACCTGGGTGTCCCGCACAGCGGGACTAGTGGTCGATGAAGTCCGTGGGCACGCTGCGACTCAACCCGCCGTCCTTTTCCAGCGCTGCAATCACCTTACCGGCCAGGCGGTACACGGCATGGAGCGGGTCAGCCTCCAGGACTTCCGTTCCGTACCCTTTATCGATTGCCAACCACTCCGCGTAGCCGTTCGTGCTATACGTCAGGTTTATGGTGACCTCTCGACGATGCTGACTTAACGTGACCAGTATGCGTTCCAGGTCTATGGCTCCCAACCAACGACGGCCCCCGCATTTCTCGCACTTCTTCGTCTTGGTGGGATCGCTGGGGTTGTCGGCGTCTGCAAGCGACCCGCGACCGTGGCAGGTGGGGCACCAATCACGCATCCCCAATAGCCAAACAGCCAGGTAATTGGCCATCTCCGGCAGCTCGGCCTTATCGAAATCCGGCTGGTCCATGGGTTCTCCTTACCTATCGCTGCGTATACAGCAGCCTACTCCCATATTCCCCTAAACACGAACCAAGAGCAACAGAAATTACTGACAGATTTATGCCCTACTATGGTAGCTTTAGCTCATCAGCGAAAGCATTGATTAAGCGAATGGCCGTCTCCGGCTGCTCCTCCGGGATGTAGTGGCCTGAGCCAGGGATGACCTCGCCTCGCACATCCTCCGCAACCTCTCGCCATATGTCCAACGTAGGCTCGTCGTTCAGGTTGCCGTACTCGCCCCACAGTATCTGTAGCGGCACCGTTATCTTGTGTCCAACAGCGACTTCTTCCGTCCATCGAGGCCTGTCCACGTCAAACGCCGTGCGGTAGTCCGCCAGCGTGGACTCCACCGTGCCGGGTCTGGCGAACACCTCCATGTAGTGGGCAACGTTCTCCGGGTCAAGCACGTCTCCGCGCCGGGCGAACAAGTGATTCACGTACGCTGAAGGATCGCTGTTGATGAGTCGCTCAGCTAGTCCGCGCTGCAGGTGGAAATACCAGTGCCAGTATCGGCGAGCGTAGCCGTCCACACCCTGGCTGAAGACCCACTCCAGCGGCAGGATATCCAGCAACGTTGCGCCCACGACCGACTCCGGGTGGTCGGCTGCCAGGCGACGTGCCGTGCGGCCGCCCCTATCGTGTCCAGCGACGAGGAATTTGTCCCAACCAAGGTGCTTGGCAAGGCTGTGGGCGTCCTCAGCCATCGTGCGCTTGTCGTAGCTAAGTTCGTCTGCAGGCCTATCGGAGTCACCATACCCTCGCAGATCCATCGACACCACATCAAACCGTGACGTCAGTGCATCGGCAACCGTGCGCCACATGCGCCGGGTCTCTGGGTAGCCGTGAATCAGCAACAGCGGGGAGCCGCTGCCACCGCGCTCGTAAGCGATGCGAATCCCGTTCACGTCTGCATACTGTGTCTGGCCGCTCATTCCTGGCATTCTACCAATGCCCCTTTCACACTTCTAGGAGGCTATGCACTTCGGCCTCGCCAGTACAGTCGAAACACCCTTGTGAACACCCATTGGGCGACGAGGATGGGCGTCATGCCGATGCCGAAGATAGCAATAAGGAAGAAGAAGGGCTCGTCTATGGAGAACAGGGCGTTGAGGAAATTGTGGAGCGCACCTGAAACCACACCGATAACGGCGATGGTGATGCTTCCCCATACTCTGGAGAAGAACCGAACCCTACGGTAGAGGGCGATACCACCAACTATGCTTCCCGCGCTCCAACCAATTGCTGCCAGCCATTCCCACAAAGCCCAGTGCCCCTTTCTACGACATACGCACAGCGTACAGAGCGCATAGGGGAAAGGGCAAGTGTCGCAGAGGAAAGACCGGGCTCAAAAGCAGAAGAGGACCGCTACGCTGAAAGCGGCGCGGGAAGCTCTGTGGCACCCATGAGGTACTTGTCCACACCGTGGGCTGCCTGCCTACCCTCTGCCAGCGCCCAAACCACCAGCGACTGCCCTCGATGCATGTCGCCCGCAGCAAACACGCCAGGAACGCTGGTCATACGGTCAGTGTTGGTGGTGACGTTGCCTCGTCCGTCGAGTTCAACGCCCAGGTCGTCCAGCATCCCGTTCTTCTCCGGGTGGAGGAAGCCCAGGGCAAAGAGCACCAGATCCGCTTCTATCTCAAACTCCGTGCCTTCAATCTCCTTCATGGTAGGTCGACCCGTTTCATCGGGCGCTCCCCACTCAAGACGGATGCCGTGGAGCTTGGTCACTTGGCCATTGCTGCCAGAGAAGGACTTGGTCTGGATGTTGTAATCGCGTACGCCACCCTCTTCGTGAGCGGATGCCGACCGTAGGATCAGCGGCCACTGGGGCCACGGGTTGCCTTCGGATCTTTCTACCGGGGGTTCCGGTAGCAGTTCAAACTGGTGAACGGACAACGCGCCCTGTCGATGAGCGGTGCCCAGGCAATCGGCGCCGGTATCGCCGCCGCCAAGGATGACCACGTGCTTGCCGGTTGCCGATATCTGCTCTGGCTCCGGGAACTCAACGCCGGTGTTGGTTCTGTTCTGCATCATAAGGTAGTCCATGGCCGGATAGATGCCGGTGAGTTCACGGCCAGGTACATCAAGGTCGCGGGGAACGGTGGAGCCGCCCGTCAGAACAATGGCATCAAACTTTTCCTTCAGGTCGGACACAGGCACATTCTGGCCGATATGGGCGTTGGTAACGAAGGTGACACCCTCCGCAGCCATCTGATTGACGCGACGCTGTACCACGTCCTTTTCAAGCTTGAAGTCAGGGATGCCGAGTCGCAGCAGCCCCCCAATGGTCTCATTGCGCTCATAGACCGTCACCAAGTGGCCGGCATGGTTGAGCTGCGCTGCCGTCGCAAGGCCCGATGGGCCGGAGCCGACTACAGCAACACTCTTGCCGCTGCGCCATGTCGGAGGATGGGGCACAATCCAGCCCTCCGCCCAGCCTCGATCAGAAATAGCTTTTTCAATGAACTCGATGGTCACGGGGTCGTTGTTGATGGATAGTGTGCACGCAGCCTCGCACGGTGCGGGGCAGATACGCCCGGTGAACTCCGGAAAGTTATTGGTAGCATGGAGGGAGTCCAGTGCTTCCTTCCATTTGCCTCGATACACTAGGTCATTCCAGTCAGGGATCAGGTTCCCCAGAGGGCAGCCGCTGTGACAGAACGGAATACCGCAATTCATGCACCGAGAGCCCTGAGTCTTGGAAAGCTCCTCCGCCCAGGGAAGGTATATCTCTTGATAGTTCTTCAGCCGATCCTCAACAGGTTTACGCTGGGGAACCTGCCGTCGGAACTCTGTGAACCCTGTAGGCTTACCCATTTGCAACCACATTTGAAGGCGCGGTTTGCTGCCGCTCCTGCTCTAATATCGCTTTATATGCCACTGGCATCACCCGTACAAATTTCTTGATACTGCTCTCCCAGGAGTCCAATATCATGCGCGCCTTGGCGCTATCGGTTTGACGTGAGTGCGCCTCGATGAGAAGCCGAAGTGTCGCCTGGTCTCTCTCTTCTTCAACTGCGCCAAGCTCCACCATGTCCATGTTGCACCTGCTGGCGAAGTCGTTGGTCTCGTCGTACACGTACGCGATGCCACCGCTCATGCCCGCAGCGAAGTTCCGTCCTGTTTGACCAAGCACCACCACACGACCGCCGGTCATATACTCGCATCCATGGTCGCCTATGCCTTCAACGACGGCGTTGGCTCCGCTGTTGCGGACGCCGAAACGCTCGCCAGCCATGCCGCGCACAAAGATGTCACCGCCCGTGGCTCCGTAGAGCAGCACGTTGCCGACGATGATGTTCTCCTCCGGCGTGAACGTGGCCTGGGCAGGTGGTCGGACAATGATGCGACCGCCACATAGCCCCTTGCCAAGGTAGTCGTTGGAATCTCCCTCAAGGTAGAACGTGATACCATGGGATAGGAAAGCGCCGAAACTCTGTCCGGCAGAACCGGTGAGGTTCACTTTAATCGTATCTTGCGCCAGACCCTCGTCGCCGTATCGCTTTGCCACCTCGCCTGAGAGCATGGCTCCGGCAGCACGGTGGCTGTTGTACACCTTGGCAGTTATCTCTACAGGCTTCCGCTGCTCCAGCGCGGACTTCGCTTGCTTGATGAGTTCCAGGTCCAGCGCATCTTCCAGTTTGTGATCCTGGGATTCGCTGTGAAATGTCCCTGAGCCAACGCCCATTGTAGGTGCGACCTCTGCCCGGTACAGCAAGGAGTTCAGGTTCAGACCCTTTGCCTTCCAGTGGTCTTCTACACCACTCCAGTCCATTCTGTCTGTCCGGCCGATCATCTCGTTCACGGTTCGGAACCCCATGTCGGCCATGACCTGGCGCATGTCCTCGGCCATGAACCTGAAGTAGTTCACTACGTAGTCAGGATCCCCAGCAAACCGCTTCCGCAGTTCCGGGTCCTGCGTGGCGATGCCCACAGAACAGAGGTTGAGGTGGCACTTTCGCAGATAGATGCACCCCAACGTGATAAGCGCTGCTGTAGCTACACCAAACTCGTCGGCACCCAGCATTGCTGCGATGGCAACGTCACGGCCGGTCTTGATCTGTCCGTCAGTCTGAACAACGATGCGGCTTCGAAGGTCGTTGGCGACGAGCACCTGCTGCGTCTCCGCCAGCCCAAGCTCCCACGCGACGCCAGCATGCTTGATTGACGATTCCGGCGATGCGCCAGTACCTCCGCTGTCTCCGCTGATGAGCACCACATCTGCCTTGGCCTTCGCCACTCCGGCGGCCACCGTACCCACGCCCACTTCAGAAACCAGCTTCACATGGATGCGGGCGTCCTGGTTGGCCGTCTTCAGGTCATGGATAAGCTGCGCGATGTCCTCAATGGAGTAGATGTCATGGTGCGGCGGCGGGGAGATAAGCTCCACGCCGGGCGTTGTATGTCGAATGTTGCCAATGTAGTCGCTGACCTTGTGGCCGGGGAGCTGCCCACCTTCACCAGGCTTGGCTCCCTGGGCGATCTTGATCTGCAAGTCCTTGGCGTTCACCAGGTACTCCGTGGTCACGCCAAACCGACCCGATGCCACCTGTTTAATGGCAGAGTTCCGGGAGTCACCGTTGGCGTCCAGGGTGTATCGAGAGGGGTCTTCACCACCCTCGCCAGTGTTGCTCCTACCACCGATGCGGTTCATCGCAATGGCCAGGGCTTCATGGGCTTCCCTGCTGATGGAGCCTAGGGAAATGCCTCCGGTGGCAAACCGCTTAAGAATAACGTCAACGGACTCAACCTCGTCGATGGAGATCGGCTTGTCCGCAGGCTTCAGTGTCAAAAGCCCTCTCAGTGTCTTGCGATGGGCTGCTTCGTCGTTGGACATTACCGCAAACTCGTCATACATCTTCTTGGAGTTCAGACGCGATGCATGCTGTAGCTTGGAGATGGAGTCCGGGTTCCACATATGGTCTTCGCCGTTCCTACGCCAGTAGTAAGCACCGGGGTTTTCCAGCTCCTGGCTTCCGGAAGTGCGATGCTCCGGGTATGCGTGGTGATGCCGTCGGAGCAACTCTTCTTCAAGGGAATCGATGGTCAGTCCGCCGATTCGCGTGGGTGTCCAGGTGAAGTATTCGTCCACAAGTTCCTGGCTCAGTCCGATGGCCTCGAAGACCTGAGCACCCCGATAACTCTGCACAGTGGAGATGCCCATCTTGGACATGACCTTGACCACGCCTTTGTGTAGCGCCTTCAGGTAGTTCTCCTGTGCTTTCTCGATAGACAGGCCACTGTTGATCCGAGAGTCGTTCACCAGACCAGCCATCGTTTCGAGCGCCAAGTACGGGTTGATCGCTCCTGCTCCATAGCTGATAAGCGCTGCAAAGTGGTGGGTCTCTCTAGGCTCACCGCTCTCCAGAATGATGCCAACTTTGACGCGGGTCCCTTCGCGGATGAGGTGATGGTGGAGGGCGGAAACCGCCAGCATACTTGGAACGGGGACATGGTCTGCATCTACACCGCGGTCTGAAAGCACCAGGATCGTAAAGCCGTCCTTGATGGCCTGGGATGCTTCCTGGCGCAATCGCTCAACGGCTGCCTTCAAGCCGCCGGGTCCGGCGTTTTCCTGGTACAGGATTGAAATCGTTGTTGTCTTCACGCCGGGAAGGTCTGCTGCCCGGATGCGCTCCAACTCTTCGTTGGTCAGCACGGGCTCCTTCAGCCTGAGTTGCCTGGCATGAAGGGGAGTTTCTTCAAAAAGGTTCTGCTCAGAACCCACAAAAGTGGCTACGGAGGTGACGAGCTCCTCGCGGATTGCATCCAGCGGGGGGTTGGTCACCTGGGCGAATAGCTGCTTGAAGTAGTTGAACAGCGGCTGTGGCCTATCGGAAAGGATGGCCAGTGCCGTGTCGTTGCCCATAGACCCAATCGGCTCAGCGCCCGTGGATCCCATGGGCAGGAGCAGTAGCTGCAACTCCTCTTGGGTGTAGCCGAAAGCACGCTGGCGTTCAACCAATGTATCCAGATCATTGCCGTTGACCTGCTTCGGCTCCGGCAAGTCTGCTATATCTACGACGTTGTCCTTCAGCCACTGGCCGTAGGGTTGGCGTGCTGCCAGAGATTCCTTGATCTCATCGTCCTCAACAATGCGGCCCTGCTCAAAGTCAACGTAGAACATGCAACCGGGCTTGAGGCGGCCCTTGAACTTCACCTGTTCTGGCGGCACGTCCAGCACACCGGTCTCAGAAGCCATGACCAGCAAATCGTCGTTGGTTACCAGGTAGCGCATCGGGCGGAGGCCGTTCCTGTCGAGGATAGCGCCGATGCTGTTGCCATCGGTGAAGGAGACCATTGCCGGGCCGTCCCAGGGCTCCATCAGCGATGAGTGGTATTCATAGAAATCGCGCTTCTCCTGGGGCATATCGATATGCTCGCCCCATGCTTCAGGGATCATCATGAGCATTGCGTGCGGAAGCGATCGACCTGTGTGGTACAGCAACTCAAGGGCATTATCCAGGCTTGCCGTATCGCTCTGCCCATCGCCGATGATAGGCATCAGTTTCTTCATGTCTTCGCCGAAGTCAGCGGACTCGAACAGCGCCGACCTGGCATGCATGAAGTTGATGTTGCCGCGAAGGGTGTTGATTTCACCGTTGTGGCAGACCATCCGATAGGGGTGCGCCAGGGGCCATGCTCCAAGGGTGTTGGTGCTGAAGCGGGAGTGCACCATCGCGAAAGCGCTGGTAACGTCTTTGTCCTGGATATCCAGATAGAACGATGGTATCTGCGAGGACTTGATCAACCCTTTGTACACAATCCTGTTGACCGAGAGGCTACAGACGTAGAAGTTCTCACCGTCGCCGAGGTTCCGCTCGAATGCCGTCTGCTCGATGACCCTGCGTATGACGAAGAGCTTGCGCTCGAACGCCGCCGGGGTGAGGGTAGCATCGCCGCAACCAACAAAGAACTGCCGGATGATGGGCAGTCGTGAACGGGCCAACCAACCAATGCTATCGGCATCCACCGGAACGTCACGCCAGCCAAGGAATTTCTGGCCTTCCTCCTCTACCGTCTCCTTGATGATGTCCTGACACTCGCCGCACAGCTCCTCTGCCGGGGGTAGGAACACCATGCCCACGCCGTATTCGCCAACAGGGGGCAGTTCAAAGCCAAGGGACGGAGCTATCTTGCGGAAAAATATATCTGGAATCTGGAACATGATGCCTGAGCCATCGCCCGTATCCGGGTCGCAACACTCAGCGCCTCTATGCTCAAGGTTGTTCAGCACTTCAAGTCCCTGTTCAATGATGGTGTGGGATTTGATGCCCTTGATGTTTGCCACCATGCCAACGCCGCAGGCATCGTGCTCATGGGCAGGGGAGTAAAGCCCCTTTTCAGCAGCGGATTTCTGTGCGGTTTGAAGCGCATCAAGGTACTGCTGCTGCTCTTCAGTTATACGTCGATTAATTGCCACGAACGACCTCTTTCGAAAACAACCAGGATTGAAAACATCTATAACGATGTTGCTGGTGCTGCTCCCCGGTGATACCTGGGTTTTAAAAAACAAATACAGGGTGAATCACCCTGCTCTTACCCACCGTTGAAGTTTAGGATATTACACGCCCCGCGCGTGGGGGTCAACGTGTACGCAAGGGGTGCGCGATGTACGCCACACCTACGAAACCCTATTATTCGTGAAAAAAGGCGCGAATGCAACCACAAGGGCTAGCTCTTGACCCACACCCCAGTGCTGTGGAATTCAAAAGTGGTCATTACCAAACCCAATGTCGCTGCCCACAAGGAAGCTAAAGACCCGAAGGGTCCCGTGAGTGAACTTGTGTTGAGAGCCTAGCTCTCAAAGATGGCTTCTGGCAGGAACGCCGAGACCGTCACGTTGGGCATATCCACCGCGTTGCTGATCTTCAGGTCTACGGCCACGCTGCAAATGACGTAGGCTTGCTCCTTGGTGAAGCCACGGTCTCGTAGCAGGTCAATCATCTGGATAAGGGCGTTGCGTGCCGCCAGGTTCAGGTCACCGTTCTCCTGGGTGCCCTCTTCGGTAATGGGCATACCCATTGTCGCGATGAAGTTCTGAGGTGCCGCCCACTCCGCCGCCGCAAACATCCCTGGATGCGAGAAACGCGGGAACGTGATGTTCTGTCGCTTCGCCTCACCTTTCAGTACCTTGAAGCGCACGGCAACCGTAGCGCCCATCTCAATGGCCGTCAGGCAGCATTCAGCGTCGCCCTGAGCAAAGTGAGCGTCGCCAGCCGAGTACAGACCACCGGGCACGGCCACAGGCACCAAGAGCTTGGAGCCCTTTGTGAGTTGCTTGATATCGAAGTTGCCACCGTTCTCCCGCGGCGGTGCGGTCCGGAGACCCTCGCTGGCGATGGGCTCCATCGAGGGTATGGCGTCCTGGGGGTCCGGTAGTTGAGCAGACCCGCCACGCTCCACCAAATCGGCCTCTCGACGTGTCCACTCTTTGACCTGTGCGTGGGAAGGTGCCAATCCTGCGGTTCCCATGAACGGGCCAGCGGGGATACGAACGCCCGGGACTTCTGGAGCTGTGGCCCAACCGTCCTTCAACGCCCAATTCACCAGAATCGGGTTATCGATTATGCCTTTGATGAACCCTGCGTTGGGGTTGGCGCGAGTCCAACCGTACGATTCAGGAATGATGTCCAGGTACTCGATCTCCAGTAGGTCTCCCGGCTCCGCACCCTGGACATACACAGGCCCAGTCAGGGGATGGATGGCCTTGGTCGGCATGGGTTTCAACGCGCCGGGCTTCGTCTGGCCGTCGGAGGCATCCCGTGTCTCCAGCACCACCTCTTCGCCGGGCGCAATCTCCAGGATTGGCTCGACGTCAGGGTGCCAGCGATTGTGGCCCGTGCCGGGGTCGTCCTTGAGCTGCACACTTCGGTTGATCGTTACACTCTTCATCACTCACCTCTGGTTGTCTTACATACCCTGAAGGATATGGGTCAAGGGCTAGCCCTTGCAGGTGCAGGACTAGTCCTGCCTATGGAACGATTACGTCAGAGTCCGGAATGTAGCCGGGGCTGTTCATTACAACATAGGTCATGTGCCCCTCAAAAACGTAGGGGACATCTTTGGGAATGAGCACCACATCGCCGCCGGTGACAGAACCTTTCTCGTTGTCGCCGATTTCGAAGTCAGCCTCGCCGTCGACGATGTAGTAAACGCGGTCGCTAATGGTGTTGACCACCTTCTCGTGTCGACCGAACAACGTCACCCACGTCAGGCTGATGCTGTCCGTGTGGCTCTGGTTGATGATGCGCTTCAGTACAAGGGGTCGATCCCCTTGGGTGTCCGTTTTTGTGTCACTGAACTTGATAATCATGGTGTCCTTTTAAACTCAGATTTGGCATATATGTCTAATGCGAGGTCTTTAGTCTACGCCGGAGGCAATATGCTCTTTAGGCCCCTCGCCTCAGCGACATGTGGGTCAAGGGCTCGCCCTGCCTATTGGTCGTTGGTCTTCAACCACTCCAGATACTCCGCGATGGCGCTCTCAAGGGTGTACTCCGGCGCAAAGCCAACGTCCTCACCGATGCGCGATATGTCGGCAACAGGGTTCGCCTTGCCTTTACCGCTGGCCCCTTTTTGCAGTTCGATCTGAGCGCCTGGCACAAGCTTCTTGACGGCTGCGACAACCTCGCCATAGCTGTCGGCGCGACCGCTTCCGATGTTGTAAATCTGGTTTGGCAGGCTTGGCGCCAGTTGCAGCTTCTGGATGCCGGTAGCAATGTCCTTCACATAGGCATAGTCAGACCGGTCGTCCTCAAAAGGTGCTCCGGTCAAGCTGCCACCAAAGTCGGCAGGTGCACCCTTGGCTGCTGCATGGGTCATACGACTGTGCGCGCTGAACATGCTGTAATACAGCGGGCCGAACACGCCACTGATTCGCATCATGACCACTTCAACGTTCGTGCGGTCTCCGTAGTGGAGACCCAGCACTTCAAAGCTCTTCTTGAAGGCATCGATGGGGTTGTTCGTCTCCACATACAGAGGATCCGCCTCTCGGAAAGGGCCGTCCGGCACCTTGCCATAGACCGAGTTGGAGCTGGCGACGCTGACCCGTTTAACGCCCAGGATGCGAGCGGTCTCCAAAACGTTTATCAACCCGTCCATGTTGACCTTCATCTCCTGGCCAGGGGAGAGTACGCCGAGGCGAGGCGATACCAGATGAACAATGCCGGTGATGCCGTGCTTTACGCCCGCATCCATCACGGCGTGGGCGTTTGATGTGTCCACACGCTCTGGAAACACCCGTTTGCCAATCTCATCCTTCCAGATGGCAGGCTCCCGTTGCGCGTTGTTGTAGCCCACCACGACGGACTCGCCAGCATCCAACAGCTTGCGCGTGGTGTGCATCCCAATGAATCCATTTCCGCCTGTAACAAGAATCATTCTGTGTCTCCTACATTTTCCGTCTTGGTCTTTGCCTTAAGGCAACCGTCAGGAACCTGTGTCCAGAGCGACGCCCTGGTTAGTCGTTGGCCAGTTCGACCGCTCCTTTCATTGCCAGGTAGTACCCGAAAATGCCGAAGCCGTAGATTGCCCGTTTACATACAGGAAGCACCACGGACACCCCACCACGTGCTGTGGGGTTGGTGATATGCACCTCAGTGCTGGGAATGTTGACTTGCCGCAAAGCGCCAAGCAGGACAGGCACGCCTGAGTTAAAACCTGCCGGGTTGATGATGATTGCGTCCGTGCCGTTATCGTGAGTTTCGTAAATGGCGTTTGCCACTTCGCCCTCAATGTTGGAATGGAAGCACTTCACTTCAACACCTAACTCTTTGGCGTATTCCTCAATCTTTGTGTTGTATTCCGGCAAGGTCATTGGTCCGAAAATCTCCATACCAACCTTGCCGCGCATGTTCATCCCTGCACCGTGGATCACGAGAATTTTAGTCATAGTTTGACTCCCCTCTCACTTGTGTTGCGTTGAAGCATACAAAAACCCCCTCCGTTTAGGAAGGGGT
>JAPYRQ010000039.1 GCA_029936935.1 Dehalococcoidia bacterium
GGCTGATCCAGGGCACATCGAATCGACCGGCAGCGGTGTCGCTGTAGGCCGCGCGTCGTTTATCGAACACCAGGTCATCCATCGCGGCCAAAACCTCCCACGGCATGGACACGCTGGTTGGACTTGCGTAGGAGGCAATGTAGTTGTCTTCGAAGTGCCAGAAGTCCACGTAGACCTCCAGACGATTGTCTTCCAGAATCCGGAAGCCCTTGAAGGTGTCCAGGAACGGTCGGGCGGTGACGGCCAAGGCTCGCTCCACCTGGGACTTGTCCTCATCATAGGCGATGTCAAAGTTCTGATAGATGGAGTAGATCACGTCCGCCATGGTGATGGGGATGCCGTGATGCCACTCTGCGGAGAAGTACTTGGAGTAGTCAAAGGTGACTTTGCTGGTGGCCCGGGTGCCACTGCCGATGGTCTTCCATGAGTCTGTTTCTGTATCCAACATGAACGCATCTGACGGCACGGTCATCTTGTCGGTCGGACCTGCGGTGTTCACATTGAACGTTGCTCGCATTGGCTCCGGTACGCCGGAAAAGGGGTGGTTCCACAACGGCGGGTCGTTCAGGTTCTTCCAGATGTCTGAGCTGTAGACGTCTGTCATGCCTCCGACGGTGTTCCATGTGGTCCGCTCTGTCCAGACCCAGAGGTTGCCTACGATCAACTCACTCTTGCCGGGGATAGAGGCTTCACGCAGGGTCCAGGGCGACTTGGGGCCAGCGACCAAATCCTGGGTGACGCCGATGAGTCCCTTATCGGCTGCGAAGCTGTTCTCCACCGTGGCCACCCATATTCGGACGGAGTCCTCCAGGGCGAGGCGGGTAGCGGTACGGTAGAGCTCATTGCGTTCTTCCAGGTTACGGAACTGGCCTGTGAAGATACGCTTGCCTACCTCGTCCAGCTCCTCGTTCTCGTACTGCCAGAAACCCGCTTCACGCCAGCCGGGCATGTTGCCCGTCCAAGGCGCTGCGAACTGGTTAATGGAGGAGAAATCATAGCGGTCAGGCGCGGAACGGCCCCAACCCTCTGTGTACAGGTGCCAACTCAAGGTCTGGGGGTTGGTTGAGTACACGGTCAGGATAGCTGGGGCGAAGTTCTGATAGACAGGGTCAACCTGGAAGCCTGCTTCGCGAAGCTCCGCACGAACCAGGTCGCCGATCTCCCGGCGCTCGTCCTCAATACGAACGATGAACTTGATGCGAATAGGGCGGCCGTTGAAGTTCCATACGTCGTCGACCATCTCCGCGCCGGCGTCTTCCATTGCGGTCTTGATGAGGGCACGGGCGAACTCAGGGTCGAAACGGATATTGAGCTCCCGGATGAGGTCAAACACCGTTAGCTGGTCGAAGTCTGAAGGGCTTACGTGGGTGACCATGGGGTCGGCCATGCCGCGGTAAATCTCGCCCGCAACGAAGTCGCGGTTCACCAGGAACTGCATTGCCCACCGGACATCGCGGATGGAGAAGGGGTTGAGCTGCCCTTCAGGCGCGGGTGCCGGGTTCAGGATGAGGGACAACGTTGTGGCCGGGGCCTCGAAAATCTGCAGGTCGTCGGAGCCACGAAGCTCAATGGCCGCCGCGGTCTTCAGTCCAAAGAGGTAGAGATCCATGTTGCCCTGCGCGAGGTCAAGGGGGGCGCGATCCACATGGAACGCCTTGAAGAGAACCTTTTCGACGGCAGGGCCTTTCTGAGACTGCTCCGGCTCCGCGGCTAGCGCTGAGGTGACACCAAGGGCCACAATCAGGATTAGGGCGATGCCCACGGCCAACCACGGTCTACTCCGCCGAACCTGCATTATTTCCTCCTGCCAAGGGCAGGGCTTAGCCCTGCACCTACAAGGGCATTGCCCTTGACCCATATACCTTCGGTTACCCAAGGTCGATGCCTGGACTCTTTCGACCTGACGCCAGTGTTTAACCCTGGACCTATGTTCTTTGGGGTACGACCAATGCGGATTTATCCCGCTCTCAGGCCCCACCTTGGGGAGGGAGTTGTGTAGTAGTTGCTTTAGACGTTCTGCCAGTGCTCTGGCTGCTTGGGCCTGGCAACGAAGTAGGTCAGGCCTGCGACCACGACTGCTGTGCCTGCCACCCCGGCAATCAGGAGCCACCATGGCGCCTGGGTGTCCTCAACGATGGGCGTTGGAATCTCCGGCAGCTCCGGTACCACGATTCCAGCCTTTAATGCGTCTATCTGGGCTCGGAGCACACCCTCGAACTCGCCGCTGATTCCATCGATACGTGATTCGAGGTCCGCTATACGCTCTGCTAGCAACTCCTGGGTCTCTTGAACGTTATCGAAGCCGAACTCCATGAAGAAGGACGACGTTGCTGCGTTACCGGAGTCGTCGAACACGTTAACAGCGTGGGCCCCCTCCCCGGAGATGGGTATGAAGACCTGGCTGGTGAACCGGCCAAGTTCATTGGTCCGCTCTGTGGCAACGGCGACGCCGCTCACCCGTATGATCACGTTGATGTCCGGCTGGAAGTTGAACCCTTGCAGCGTCACCGGCTGTCCGCCGGGGCCTGCCGGCGGGTTCAGGAACACTTCCGGCGACTGGATGGGCGCACGTCTGGTGAACCCGATCTTCTGGTTGACGGGGCCGAACTCGCCAAGGCGGGTGTCAGCCCACGTGAGGTATGCGTCTTTATCCGAGGCAGCTATGGAGAAGTAATCGCCAATGAACTGCCCGCCGGGGAAACCCTTGTTTGCATTGGAATGGAAGTCAGAGACGCGGGTGTCCGGGGTGTCTATGCTCAGGGTCTCGTCCGTGAATCCCCAGGAATCGCCGCCATCGTCGGACGTGGTGTAGTAGATCTGATAACGCACCTGAGCACGGTCGTCCCGGAAGTCGCCCCACATGACGTGCAGCGTGCCGCCGGGCGACGTGGCGATGCTTGGGAAGAACTGCAGATGATCTGTGTCATCTCCGTTCAGGGTTACGGGCCGGGCCCACGTCTCGCCACGGTCTGTTGAACGCACGAAGTAGATGTCACCATCGTCCGTGGGGTCGTCCGGGGGCTTGGCAGTGTACACCACGTACACCTCATCTTCCGGGCCAACCGCTATCTGCGGGAAGGCTGAGCCCCAGTATCGGAAGAACCCGTTTCGGGGCAGGAAGCCTGGTTCGTTGAACACCGATGTGCGAATAGGATCGCCGAAGGTCACCCCGCCATCGTCAGAGCGAGCGACGTAGTTCTCAGCCAGCCCTTCCATCGAGTCGTCGTCGGTGGAATCAAGCCAGGTCACGTAGAGAGAGCCGTCATTGGCGACCGCCGGTTGGGAGCCTTGGAGGACACGCTGGGTGCCGATTGCGCCGCTGGGTGCATCCTGGAGTTTTTCGTCCGCTGTCTCAGCATCCAGGTCTTCTTCAGACGAACCACCGCTGGCGAATATCCTTCGCACTACGGGGCCGACCGTTGTGGCATCGCTCCAGGTCTGACCGCCGTCCGTGGAGCTTACGACCTTGATGGCCGTCTCAAGCACGGGGACGCCGAAGAACGGGAAGGTTCCTCCGAAGGGGAAGATGATGGGGAACCGTTCAGTGAACTCCGTCATGGTCACGTAGATTGCGTCAACATCCGGGTCATCTGCGCTTGGGCCGATGTCTATCCAGGGCTTGTCCAGGAAGCTTATGGAGATATCACCCGCCAACTGGCCGCCAAGGCCCGGGGAGAGGTTCTTGCTGATGCCGCTACGAAAGGATGAGACCGGCTTACCCCACGTGCGTCCACCGTCCTCAGACTTGGCAATGCCGATGCTGGAGACGACAGCTTGATCCGCCGCGGGTCCGATGGTGAACTCCTCTACGCCTATGGAGATGAAGATGATGTAGACGTTGCCATCGCGGTCAAAGGCCACTACGGCGTCACCGCCGGAGCCGATGTCCTCTGCGAGGTACGAGGGGCGGAACGGGCCTTCCCAGGTCACACCGCCGTCAATGGAGACGTAGTTGGTGACATTGGGGAAGTTGTAATCGATTGAGCCCATGACCAGATGGTCGGGGTCATTGGGGTTCACGGCGATGCTGGGCTCCGTCTGCAACGGTGAGCTGGAGAAGTCGCGTGGAATCAGGATGTTCCTACTGAATGCCGGTGCGGGGTCCCTGAAGGGGACCAGGCCAGCGCCCTGCACCGCGACAGCGTTCGGAGGCGTTGTGGGAGCCATGAAGACTTCTGGTAGCGATTCCCAGGCCAGGCCGGGAGGTGGCGCGTTGCTGCGTTTGGACTGGTTTGCAATGCCAAGGGCCGGGCGAGGGTCAAAGCCTCGCGCCATCAGCCCGACGGAGCTTGATAGCAGGTCACTGATTGGCGTGAGATACGTGAACGGAGCAGGGTTGGCGGCACCTGCCACTGAATTGAGGAACGGCGAAGCGACCTCAGGAATCTCGGGATTTGCGGTTGGCGCGTCTACGCCTACCTGGGCGTCATGCCCGTCGGCGCGTACTGCGCCAGCACCGCCGGTGAACAGCAATGTCAGGGCCAAGATGGCCAGGATTGCTGCGATACTCCGATTCATACTCCGCTCCTCGTTACCCTCTTTTTAGGTTATGGACTTAGTTGCCGACCAGGTTTAGGGCACTGTCCATGCGATTGATCATTATCAGGAAAATGTCGTTTTGCAGGTCTCCGGACATTGTGCCGAACTCCACGGCGCCGGAATCAAAGAAGGCTAAGACGGAATCGCACGTGTCCGTGTACGTTCCATCGATCCAATCAAAGTAGGGGGGTAACATCCTGATGACTCTGTCCACTTTGGTGCCGAGGCTAGGGTCAGATTTCACGGCCTGATCCTTCACGCTCTTCCAATACTTCACAGCCTCTTCCTGGGTGTCAGGCATGCTCTTACGCAGCTCTACGAGGAGGAGGCGATCGCTGTCCATAGGCTCAATGCTGCCTTCCAGATCAGCCAGGTGGCCCTGCAATAAGACCATCGTGGATACTTCGTCCTCAAGGGCTGAAACTTCATTCTGGCTGGCGACGAGGTCGTTCTGCGCCACCGCCTCCGCACGTTCTGCAGCCGTAACATCGAGCTTTTGTCGGGATATCTGCTCCAAGAGGCCTTCGTTGGTGACCTTGTTGCGTGCAATCTCCTGCTTGTAGCTGGAAACCTCGTTCAGAAGGTCATTGAACCGGGCGTCTTTCTCTGCAATCGATGCTTCCAGTCTGGTGATGCGCTCCACGTTGGTTTCCAGTCGCGAGGACGCTTCGGATGTCGATGGTTGAAACAGGACATAACCAATGCCAATACCGATGCCCAGCATTATCATCAAAGCTGAACCGGCCATTGCCAGGAGTCCTTTTGTTGACGACCAATCGAACATGGCGTTCTCCTTGTTCAAGCGACCCTCGCATTTGCGACGGAATTTTCCCTGAAATACTGTGGCCGGCTAGGCCGACCTTGTGTTGTTGTTTGTTAGGACTCCGGAATTGCTTCCTCTTCCGCTAGGACCGATGTTGAAAAGTAGCCTTTGCTTCGATAGAAGGAATCCAGCCCAAAAATAAGCATTGGGTTGGTATCGTCTACCGCTATCTGCCACACGGTCCAGCCGGTAATCGATGACCCGGGGTAGAGTTGGGCAGTGAGGAAGGGTTCCGGCGGGGTCAGCCACCATGGGGTTTCGTAGACATGGCCCCGGGTTGAGAGCATCCCGAAATCGAGCTGATGCACCCGGTCTGTCTGGCCTTCCGGCCCGCTGGAGTAGTCCATACGGATCTGAAGCACAATGTACTCCGTGCCATCCTGGGCGGGGGAGTTGAACTGATACGCTTCTTGCAGTATCTCCCAGGCAGACTCTCCTCGAAGGACTTGAAGGACCGTAATATCGTGGGCTATGGGGCTACCGTCAAAGTACCGACCAAGCACTCGAACCGGATAGTTGAGGGGGGCAGGGTTCCGGTAGGTGTGGCCGAAGCCCGGTCTCCCGCTGACCAGGTTGATCTCACCAGTCTCCATGCGGAGGATGAGTGCCCGGGTATCGTCGTCCATGGCAATGGCCCAACCCAAGGTGACCAGGGCTGCCGTTGTGTTTGGTGAGCGACTCACGATACCGATGACCTCTCCATTTTCCGTGATAACGGGGCCGCCGCTCTGCCCGGCATAGAAGGTGTTGTCTGTCTGGAGGTAGGCGAATTCATCCGGATCTTGGGGCAGGAACTCGGATATGGATCCAATGGTTGTGGTGGTAGCTTCATTGAAGGGGGTATAGCCGACGGCCATGACCCGGTCTCCCACTTCTGCGTCAGCAATGTTGCCAAGCGGGGCCGCTCGAAGGTGTGTCCCGCCACTGATCCTGAGGATGGCCAGGTCACGGACTTCATCACGTCCAAGCACGACAGCCTTCTCCTCCGTGCCGTCTTGATGTATGACCGTCACTGTGGCCTCTGCTCCTACAACGTGGTTGGCGGTGAGGACATAACCCATCTGGTCAATAATGACGCCGGAGCCTCGCCCTGAGCTGGTCACGACCTGCACGACGGACTCATTCAATGCTTTGAGTACTTGCGGCAATGTGGGTGTTGGTATTGGCGTGGGCATTGGTGTTGCCGTTGGGACTGGTGTTGCTGTTGGTTGGGGAGTAGGAATAGCTGTTGAAACCGGGATGGCGGTAGCTGTGGGGGATGGTATTGCTGTTGCGGTGGGGAGCACCGCTGTAGGGGACGGCTCTACCAATTCCGGTTCTGCTGCTTCACTTCCGCAGGCGATTGCAGCAACCATCAGGATCGCTATCGGCACTACCAGGAACTTCATAGACATATCGCGTACTCCCTACGTGCTCACGCGCGACGAGCATCGCGCTCCTTGAGACGGCGCCAGTATATCAGATATGAATTGGATATGAACCGAGGTTATGGGAGGTAAAATTTTCAATCGTCGATGCAATGGACATGGTTGCATCGTCAGAATGTCCTTCCGGATGTAGCTACGTAGGCGAGGGGATATCGGATTCAGCCAGGACTAGTCCTGGACCTATGTTCCGTGACCGACATCCGAGTTTGCAGTGTTATGCCTCTTATTTGGGGGCACGTATGACGGGGCCTGGCCTGCGGGCCAGAGGGGCCGAACATGCCGGCTTTAGTCTCCGCCGGAGGCCACATGTGCATGGGCCTGGCCTGAGGGCCAGAGGGTCGCAGGAGATTTCAAGCATGCTAACGGAAAGCAAAAGCCAGGAACTGACCCTATTTGGCGGGGTGGTGAGCGGTGACGACGGTGTGCAGTCCACCCCGGGTGTTGTAGTCGAGGGTGAGGGTCATGCTGCGAGGGGTACACGCTGCCACAAGATCGTTCAGAATGCGGTTTGCGGCATGCTCCTGCACGATGCCCACGCTGCGGTATGCCAGGAGGTAGTACTTCACGGACTTCAGTTCCAGGCAGGTATCGCCGGGGACGTAGGTGACCACCAGGGTGCCGAAATCGGGCAAGCCGGTCCAGGGACACACGGCGGTAAACTCGTCGGTATCGATGGTGACTTCCGTGTCTGAGCCAGCGTAATCGTAGGGGAAGGTCAGCAGCGAATCGGACTTCACAACCGACTCGTCGTCGATGGGGCCAGCCCACTCAAGGCTCTCGTACTGCTGCTTCAAACCATCTGTCTGCTGCATGGTGACCTCCTGTTATTGCCTGATTGTGGTGTCATTGTACGGCATTTCGTGCGTAGAGGGGCCTAGGGGAATCGCTGCCATCATTCGTTGACACAACTAGGACTCGTCCATAGAATTGTGCCTACTCTGTTCCGGCCTAACCTGTTTTATGGGTGAACCTATGGATATTGTTCAATCGTTGTATGAGCTCCAGGAGATGGAGGGCGACCTCCAGAAGAGCAAAAACGACCTTGCGGAGGTGATATCACGCCTCGACCATAACGAGGGTGTTGTCCGATCACGAGACCGCGCTGTGAGGGTGAAGGCTGCGTTCACCAAGCTTCAGCTACAGCAGAGTGAGCTTGATGTGGATGTGCAGGAGGCGGTTGGGCGTTTGAAGGACCTGGATAAGCGGTTGTACAGCGGCAGTACGGCGGCGCCCAAGGATTTGCTGGCCCTCCAACATGAGATCAAGTTCACTCAGGAGAAGCATGAGGGGCTTGAGGCGAAGTTGCTGGAGAAGATGGAGCAGGTGGAGGCGGGGAAGAAGGCTGTGGCGACCATCGACGCTGACCTTGCTGCTACGGAGTTGGCATGGGAGGCAGAGCAGCCCAAGCTCCAACAGGAACAGGCGCGATTGGAACAGCATGCCAAAGAGGTGGCCCGGGCGTATCAGGCGGCTGAGGCTGCTGTGGATGCTGCCGACCTGAAGATGTACCGGACGTTGCAGAAATCGAAGGGGATGGCTATCGCCAAGGTGGAGCGCGGCATGTGCAGCGGATGCACTATCGCGGTGCCATCGCACGAGCTTCAACAACTCCGCACGGCTACAACCCCCATGCGATGCAGCAGTTGCGGTCGATTCTTGTTTTCCCCAAGATAACCAGGGCTAGGCCCTGGACCCACTTTCCTGCGGTTCCTAAGGCACTCTACTATCTTTCAAACCCCTTACTTCAGTCCGTGACCGATGTTCAACCTCATCTTCCCTTTGAGATACGCTCATGGGCTTAACATGGGCTGTTATGATAGGTGCGGGGCCGGTGGGCCGGGTGGCCGCTCTTCCCGACTTGTTCAGGAGGAGAGGAAAGTCCGAGCTCCAACCGGGCAGGGTGCTGGATAACGTCCAGGCGGGGTAACCCGACGGATAGCGCCACAGAAACAAACCGCCTCGAGCAATCGGGGTAAGGGTGAAATCGGGAGGTAAGAGCTCCCGGCCGTTCGCAGTGATGTGATGGCGGGCAAGCCCCACCCGGAGCAAGGCCAAATAGGGGGACTATGGGTGCCCGACCCGTCCCCGGGTTGGCTGCATGAGGCTTTCAGCAATGGGAGCCCAAGAGGGATGGCCACCGCCTGTCCGCTGACCAGGATGAAGTCCGCAAGGACGTAAACTGATGGCTGGCGGGTACAGAACTCGGCTTATAGGCCCACCGGCCCCTACTTTTTCATACTCACCTGTTGAGACAGTCCTCTTGCAAGGTCCTGTGGAAGGAATGATATGGAAGAAGACAGGAACAAACTCCTATACAAACCCCTATTAGTCTCACCGGCTGACAAGGATTTTAAGTCAGCTGAGGCAAAAAGCAGTTGGCACTCCTATTCGATGGGATATAAAACTGCTGCTGATGACCTTGTCGATTCTTATGGAAGTAAATACCCATATTTCTGGGAACTCCACTTGTCCCCTATCTGTTTTCTTTATAGGCATGCAATTGAGTTGTCGATTAAGTTGCTATATCTGCATTGTCAACAAGTGATAGACAAGCCGATATCAAAAAGCCACGACAAAATTTTACTGGACCACAAGTTATTGCCTCTTTGGGATTTGGCATGTCATCAAATGAAATTGATTGTGAGTCTGGCCCCGATGAATATCTCACTGCGATTAGAGAGAGTCGCCGAATTTACCGCACTTGACCCTTTTTCTATTGCCTTCCGGTACCCCACGGATAAAAAGGGCAAGGGTACCTTGCCAACAGGATTGGAAATCGACTTGGTAACGCTAAAAGAAGGGATGGACGCGTTGTTCACGGCTATTGCTGGTTGTGACGACTGGGTTGAACATTATGCCGATATTAAAAAAGAGATGGACGTTGGGTACGATCAATATCTTGTTGATGAGGCAGACGAAGGGTACTAACCATTTGAGTCTAACGATAAGGTTCAAGCCTCTCGTCAAACAATCCCTATGACCAATGACCTTTTAGCCCGAGCTATCAAGGACGGCCTTGGCACTGCCGTTATGGGCTGCCGTGTGCGGTCGTACGCATCGGTGTCTAGCACCATGGACGTGGCCAGACGCTTGGCGGAGTCGGGGCGCGCTGAGGGCACGTTGATCGTCGCTGACACGCAGACCTCGGGGCGAGGCAGATTTAACAGGCCGTGGGCATCGCCGCCGGGAACCAACCTCACGTTTTCCATCGTGCTGCGGCCATCACCGGAGCTCCTGCGAGACGTGAACATGGCCGCCACTGTGGCCCTGGTGCGCTGCATCCGCGACATGACGGGACTGAAGCCAACGGTGAAGTGGCCAAACGACCTTCGTATCGGTAGTAAGAAGGTGTGCGGTGTGCTGGTGGAGGGGGCTTTAGCGGGTGACGCCAGCTACGTGATTTTAGGCATCGGGATGAACGTGAATTACGATCCTTCCCCCGTGCTTGACCCTCCTGCGGAAGCCACAAGCCTCGCCTCGGAGCTTGGTCGGGACGTGTCGAGACTGGATGTGCTACGGAGCTTTCTGCGTACCTTTGATGCGCTTTACAGAACGTTAGACGCGGGTGATTCGTTGTACCAGGAGTGGCGAAGCTGTTTGGACACCCTTGGCCAGCACGTTCGTGTGCGCTGGGGCGATACAACCGAAGAGGGCATGGCGTCAAACGTCGACCGCAACGGTGACCTGATTCTGCGTAGGGCGGACGGGTCTACGGTGTCGCTCAACGCCGGCGAGGTCCAGGGGATTCCCCTGGACCCACGTGGGCGTTGATTCGCCCATGGTACTGAATGTAGCTTGGTTGTGCCGGGGAGAGTTTGAGATTCTTCGCTTGCCCTTCGACAGGCTCCGGACGGCGCTCAGAATGACATAACGAAATTTGAAGCTAGGCGTAGCTTGGGCTACACTAGATAGCACACTCGCTATCGCACGCGTATCCGTGTGTGAAAAGGCATGGAGGAACATGGAATCTCAGGGTGCTCAACGTCTACCGGGAATGCGAGACCTCTTTGAAGAGGAGAATCGTCGCAGTCGCCGCGTGCGGGACGGCTTGCAGTCGTTCCTATCGCTGTACGGCTATCGCACGGTAGATACCCCTGTGGTTGAGCCAACGGACATCTTCCTTCGCAAATCGGGCGGCGAACTGGCGTCCCAGATGTATACATTCGTAGAACCGGGTGGGCACCAGGTGAGCCTTCGACCCGAGTTCACGTCACAGGTCATCCGACTTTTCCTGCAAGAAGAACGGAACCAGGCGACCCCTGTTCGATGGCAGTATGCGGGGCCGGTGTTCCGCTACAGCCCCGGCGAGACGCGTTACGGGCGGCAGTTCACACAGGTAGGCGCAGAGCTTATCGGCGCGGCTGGCGCATCGGCGGAGGCCGAAGTCATAGCGATGGCGTGCGGCGCGTTGGCATCGCTTGGCCTGACATCGCAGCGTGTCGTCCTGGGCGATGTGGGGGCTGTCTACGGACTGCTCAAGCAATTCAAGCTATCGGAACGGGCAACCTACTTCTTGCTGTACTCGATGGGCGAGCTTCGCGACGGCGAGGCAGGCCTGGAATCGGTGCGAGCACGGGGTCAGGAGCTTGGCCTTTTCGATTCAGATGAACGACGCAGCGGCATGGAGGCCCTGACCCAACACCTGGCAACGGCAGAAGCCAACGGCAACGGCGCAGGGGACGGCTCCATCGGCGTGCGAACATCGCAGGAAGTCATGGAGCGATTGGAGCGCAAACTCCAGGCGGCAGACAGCCCTGAGCAGCTTGAGAACGCATTGATGTTCACCCAGTCGCTAGCGGGGCTCAAGGGATCTCCCAAAGACACGTTGAAAGCAGCGCGAGACCTGGCGGCGGCCCACAAGTTGGACGCATCGCCACTCTCGACGATAGAAGACAGCATTGCAGCCTTCGCACTACATGAGCTGAAGGGTGTGGAGGTCACGGTGGATCTTTGCCTGGCCAGGGACATTGCCTACTACACAGGCCCGGTCTTTGAGGTCTGGGCTAACGGGGTCAGGTTGGCTGGTGGCGGCAGATACGACGGCCTGGTGAAGGCCTTAGGCGGCAATCAGGATGTTCCAGCTTTGGGCTTTGCCTGTACGCTGGAACTGGTCATGGATGCCTTTGACGACGATGCTGGCGACGCTCGCGCGGCAAAGCGGGTACTCGTGACGCCTCGAAACGACGCTGCGGTGAAAGCCACGTTACAAGCGGCTGCATCGCTGCGACTCGGTGGCGAGGTTGCTGCTGTGTCCCTCGACGGAACTGCGGATCAGGCTAGCGTAAAGGCACAGGGTTTTGAAGCGATAATACTGGTGGACGAAGACGGCACCAGCGAACGGATTTGGCTCTAACATGGTGGAAACACGAAACGAACTACGACTGGCGATCCCCAGCGACGGCGCGCTCTATGAGCCGACGAACGAGTTCCTGCGTGCCAGCGGTATGCCGAACAAGCGCATATCGGCACGGGGCTACACGGGAAAGATTGCGGCGGTTGAGGGTGTGAGTACCCTGTTCCAGCGCGCGTCTGACATCCCCGGCAAGGTGGAGGACGGTACAGCCGATTGCGGCATTGTGGGCCTCGACCGGTTC
Source organism: Dehalococcoidia bacterium (assembly GCA_029936935.1). Lineage (GTDB taxonomy): Bacteria > Chloroflexota > Dehalococcoidia > Lucifugimonadales > UBA1127 > UBA1127. The sequence goes on from JAPYRQ010000039.1 coordinate 12,384, forward strand.
TTGGAGTACCACCAGGAGGGTGGGGACTCGCTTGTGGTCATAGAGGACCTGCGATTCGGAGGATGCGAGCTTGCGCTTGCTGTGCCGGAGACGTGGCTGGATGTGACGACGACAGCCGATTTGGGCGACCTGGCGCTTGAGTTCCGGGAAAAGGGACGGGAGCTACGAGTGGCTACCAAGTATCCGCAACTGACACAGCGGTTCCTGTATTCCAAGGGCATCAATTACCTGACAATGATTCCGTCCAGCGGCACGTTGGAAGTCGCACCGGCCATCGGGCAGGCTGACCTCATCGCGGACGTGACGGCCACAGGCACCACGCTGCGGGAGAACCGACTGAAGACGCTGATGGACGGAACCATCCTGAGATCACAGTCCTGCCTCATCGTGAACCGGAAGACGCTGGCAGGGGCTGAGACCAAGCTGAAGCAGATCAAAGCCATCCTTGAACGAGCCGAAGGGTATCTGCGGGCGCAGGACTACTGCTCCATAGCCGCCAACGTGCAAGGGTCGTCCCAGGAATCCATAGCGACACGCGTTCTGGACAAGCGTGAACTATCCGGCATCGAGGGGCCGACCATCGCTCCGGTGTACAGCGCCGAGGGTGGGGACTGGTACTCCGTGACCGTGCTGGTTGAGAAGGTCAAGGTGTTGGACGCCGTTGAGCACATGCGCGAGTTCGGCGGGAGCGGCATCACGGTCACTCAGCCAACGTATCTGTTCTTTGACACGTGTCTGGCGTACCAGCGGTTGACGGCCGCGGTTGCAGGAATCAACTAACAACAGAGGATTGAACGCACCATGCAGGTGATAAAGGGGTTTGAAGCGGGAAAGGAAGCCCTGGACAGGGGCTCTCTTCGCGTTTGGGACTCGGCATCGCCTGAAGTGCTTGAACGCATCGAGAAGCTGTTCAACGAGCAGCTTACGCCAAGAGAAGTGGTGAGCCGCATCCTGGATTCGGTCCGATGGCGCGGCGACCCGGCGGTGCTCGGCTACACTCAGATGCTCGACGGCGTTGAGCTTGAGTCGCTGGAAGTATCGAAGGCCGACCTCAAAAAGGCTTACGACGATACTCCTGCCGACCTCCGTAAAGCGATGGAGACGGTGGAGGCCCGAGTGAGGGCGTTCCACGAGGCGTGTATGCCCAAGAGTTGGGTCGACGATGCGACGGGGCTTGGAGAGAAGTTCACGGCGATGGCTCGTGCTGGCGTCTACGCACCGGGCGGGCTGGCTGCATACCCTTCAACCGTGTTGATGACGGCAGTGCCGGCAAAGGTCGCGGGCGTTGACGAGATCATCCTGGCGACTCCTTCCGGCCGAGAGTCCGGCCCCAACCAGACCGTGCTTGCTGCTGCGTACATCGCTGGAGTAGACAGGGTGTTCCAGATGGGCGGCGCTCAGGCTATCGCGGCGATGGCGTTCGGCACAGACACCGTTCCGAAGGTAGACATTGTGTGCGGCCCCGGCAACATCTTCGTCACGCTGGCCAAGCAGATGGTCTACGGCGAGGTCGCAGTGGACGGCTTATACGGACCTACGGAGACCCTGGTCATTGCAGACGACTCCGCCGATCCGGTTCTGGCTGCGGCTGACCTGCTGGCTCAGGCAGAGCACGACACGCTGGCATCGCCGGTTTTCATCACCACTTCCGAGACAATGCTTGCGAATGTGGTCGAACAGATAACAAAGCAACTGGAAATGCTCCCCAAACGGGACATCGCCGCTGCAGCCCTTGAAGGACAGGGAGTTTTTATCCTGGTGGACACCCTGGACGAGGCGGTTGCGCTGGGGAACCTGTACAGCCCGGAGCACATGTGCCTGCTGGTGGAACAGCCCCGGGAGTTGATGGCCAAAGTGCGAAACGCTGGTGGCGTGTTCCTTGGGGAATCATCGCCGGAAGCGGCAGGCGACTACATAGCCGGGCCAAGCCACGTCATGCCCACAGGCGGCACAGCGCGCTTCAACAGCGCCCTTGGCGTGCACCAGTTTTTGAAAGTAACATCGGTCATCGGATTGGATGCGGAAACGTTCCGATCCCTTGGCCAGGACGCTGCACGGTTGGCTGAAGCCGAGGGTCTGGACGGCCATGCCCGGGCGGCGCTGCTTCGACTCGAACGAAACGACGGAGGCGCGCTGTGAGCGACAACGTAGACCGACTCGTGCGCCCCATGATCCTGGAGCTTGAGCCCTACGTGCCCATTGAGCCGCCGGAAGTGCTGGCCAAACGGGAGGGCATAGCACCCGAAGACGTCATTAAGATGGACGCCAACGAGAACCCCTACGGGCCTTCCGAGAAGGTGGCCGAGGCGTTAGGGGCGTTCTCCGGGTACAACATCTACCCTGACCCGTTCCAACGGGATGTCCGTGCTGCGCTTGCTGCGTACACCGGCGTACCTGTGGAGCGGGTGATTGCGGGCTCCGGCGCGGACGAGCTTATTGAGCTTATCGTCAGGCTGACCATGGACCCGGGCGATCAGGCCCTGGACCTGACGCCGACCTTCGGGATGTATGCCGTGACCATGAAAATGGCCGGGGCGGAGGTCGTCGAGGTGCCTCGAAACGAGGAGTTCGGCGCTGACATCGAGGCGATCCGGGCGGCTATCACCCCTCGCACAAAATTGCTGTTCCTGTGCAACCCCAACAACCCGACAGGCACACTGACGCCGGAAGCCGATGTGCGTGAGTTGCTTGAACTGGGGCCTGTGGTGGTTGTGGACGAAACGTACCACGAGTTCTCCGGCTTCACGGTGGCGCACTTGGTGGACGAGTTCGACAACCTGGTGGTGTTGCGAAGCTTGAGCAAATGGGCGGGACTGGCGGGTGTGCGGCTGGGCTACGGAATCATGACGCCCAAGCTGGTTGATTACATCATGGGGATCAAACAGCCATACAACATCAGCGTGCCTGCGCAGACGGCGCTGTTCGCTACACTTCAGGACACTGACCTGCTGCTACAGCGCGTGCGGTCACTGGTAGAGGAGCGAGAGCGGATGCGGGGCATGCTTGAGGACTCGCTTGGCGTGACATGCCTGCCATCCAAAGGCAACTTCCTGCTGTGCAAATTCCCAGATGGACAGGCGCCTGAGATTCAGGCAAAGCTGGCGAAGAAGGGCATTTTTGTGCGTCGATTCGGTGACGCTCGGCTTGGCGACTATCTACGGATTAGTTCGGGGAAGCCATCCGACACAGACGCGCTTATCAACGCATTGAAAGACCTGATGGTGTAGATTGCCGCGCCTCACTACGTTGGGGCTCGCAATGACGAATGATGGGGGTAGGGGGTCGCCCCCACCCCAGATGCTTCGCCGGATGGCTCAGCATGACGAATGAGGGGACGGATTCTTCGCCCAGCTCAGAGTGACAGACGAGTAGGGCGCAACAGAATGACAAGGTCGGAGTAACGATATGGACGAACGAAAAGCAACGGTAAACAGGGAAACCCGCGAGACAAAGGTGTCTGTTGAGCTTGTGCTCGATGGCACCGGACAGTACACGGTGGACACAGGCAACGGCTTTTTCGACCACCTGCTGTCGCAGCTCTCACGGCACTCGCTTATCGATCTGACGGTCAAGGCCACGGGCGATGCGGCACAGACAGGTTGGCACCACACGGTGGAAGACGTGTCTATCGCCGTGGGTCGCGCGCTGAGCGAGGCCATCGGGGAAGGTCGCGGCATCGTACGTATGGGCCACGCGCTGGTTCCCTTTGACGAGACGCTTGCCCAGGTGGCTGTCGACCTTAGCGGTCGAGCCTACGCGGTAGTAGAGACGGGTATCTACGGCGAGATGGTGGAGAGCCTCCCCAGCGACCTCATCCGGCACTCGCTGGAATCGATGGCGATAGAGGGCAAGTTCAACCTGAACGCCCGTATCCTGTCGGGGCAGAACAGCCACCACAAGGCGGAGGCGCTGTTCAAGGCGTTCGCACGGGCGCTCAAGGACTCGGTGGCTATAGACCCTCGCCAGGGCGATTCAGTGCCGAGCACCAAGGGAACAATTTCATAGCCGGGGCAGACCTGGACCTATGTGCTTGCGGGCACCTAAGAAAGTTTATTGCCGCCTAATTCATAAGTAAAATACTTGAAAATCAGTCAGTAGCATTCGGAGCTATCCCGGGTTAATTAGAGGGGCATTTCCCATTGAGTGAAGAGCATACCGTTGAAATAGAGAACGACCTGGAGTTGTTGAAATTGATGATGCAGGATGCTCATCGTCAACCTCCTCTCTATCATCCGGGGCCCTACTGGGAATCGAAAGCAAAGAGCACAGCCGAAGAAATAAAACGTTATGGGTTGGCAGATTTTAGAGGCGCTACCAATGCTGTTGGATTGAGTTACACCGACTCATTACATGTTGATGTCCTACATTCCTTTAATCACGGCGTCCTGAGACGAATGTTACGTCGGATCATGAGAACCTATCCGCTAAGCAAAATCCGTGATGATTAGGTCCGGCTGACTAAGTATTACGCGGCCAGTGCCTTGATGTATGCCCAGGAAATCCTCAATACAAAAGAGCGAACAAAAGAACTGCTCAACAAATATAGAATGCCATATTCGTTGTTGGGTGGATGCCTAGACAGGGTCAGTATTGACGGGAAAGAAATAGCGGTCAGGTATCTAGAACTCCTTCTCTCCATTGACAACATTGCTGCCAGTGTGAAGTTTGAAGATGCGGAGTCGATGTTTGAGATTGGTGGCGGTTTTGGATCAAGCGTGCATGTCTTGCTTGAGAACTACCCAAATATCAGGAAGGTCCTCTACCTAGATATCCCGCCCAACCTCTATGTGGGGACACAGTATCACAAGGCATTCTATGGCTCCCAGGTGGTCGACTACCGGGATACACGAGATCTTGGTCCTCTGACTTTTTCTGAGGACGATAGCCTTGAAATCCTGTGTATCGCGCCGTGGCAGATCGAGAAGATTCAGAATGGAACGGACATCTTTATCAACTCGCAGTCTTTTGTGGAGATGCCACTCGAAGTAGTCAAAAATTACACAGATATCATCAAGGGATTCCCGGGAGCGAGCGACGTGGCAACGATTCTATCTACGTATGCACACGTTGATCTGGACACGACATTTTCCCCGAGTAAATTGCCAGAGTTCTTTGATGATCGGGAGTTCAAGAGGTTTGAGTCAGCGAGCCTTCTTGACCCGTCCAAAGCGGAGATATTCTTCATATCGCCAGGGAAGTTGGCGCACGCGCCCCAGGGCTAGCCCTGGACCCAACTTCCTGCAGTTACCCAAGGGAGTATTTAGAAGAACCCCCGCCTCAAGCGGGGATTCTTTGTTTTGTGGTGGTATGCTTTGGGCGACATCAAACAGGGAGGGTAGTATGCCGCTGGATCCGCAGATAAAAGTTGTACTTGATCAGATTGCAGCTCTGGGGTTGCCGCCCCACTATGAAGTGGGGGCTGTGCAGGCCAGAGCCAACGCGGCATCGCGACCCCGTGCGCAAGGGCCGGAAGTGGCTTCGGTAGAGAATCGGAGCATCGCAGGCCCCGGCGGCCCAGTGCCGATACGTGTCTACAAACCCGCTGGTCCTTCGACAAGCTCAGGACGAATGGAAGCTTTACCTGCAATCGTGTGGGCCCACGGCGGCGGCATGGTTATCGGGACGCTTGAAACATGCGACTACATCTGTCGGAAGCTGTGCGTGAACGTTGGATGTGTTGTGGTGTCGGTGGACTATCGCCTCGCGCCAGAGCACACCTTCCCCGCAGCGCCTGACGACTTCTATGTCGCAACCGAGTGGGTGGCCGACAAAGCCGATGAGCTAGGTGTGGACGTGGAACGCATCTCTGTGGGTGGCGAGAGCGCCGGGGCCAACCTTGCTGCTGCTGTTACGCTGATGGCCCGGGACCGTGGCGGGCCATCGCTGGTGCATCAGACCCTGGTCAATCCCATGCTGGACACGAACTTTGACACCGCATCGTACAACGAGAACGCAGAGGGCTATTTCCTGACGCGCAAGACCATGATGTGGTACTGGGAGCAGTATCTAGGCAGTTCAGAGGGGACTAAAGACCCTTATGCCGTGCCGCTCCAGGCCAAAGACGTTTCAGGCCTCCCGCCCGCATTGTTGATTGTTGGCGAGTTTGACCCGCTGCGCGACGAGACAGAGGCCTATGGGGCGCGACTTGCAGCCGCAGGCGTTGCCACGACGTGCACTCGATACGACGGCGGGGTGCACAACTTCTTCAACATGCCACCCACAGTGGACAAAGCGACCCAGGCGGTGGCACAGATGTCGGATGCGCTGAAAGCGGCTTTCAAGGAGTCAGCGCGATGACCCAGGACGGACAGAAGATAGAAGACATCAAGTTGAAGGTGGAGCCGGGGGCTGACGGACATAACGTTGTAGCGCTGGAAGAGAGCGGCCCTGTCACGCTGGCATCGGGGCTATCGCGCGACTACGCAGAGCGCATTGTGGTGGCGTGGAACTTCTGCGAGGGGTTCGACACGGCACCGCTGCGACAGGCTAACCTGGGTTCCATCATGTCTGCACTGGACTAACGTAAACAAGGGGATGGATTCTTCGTCGTCCCTTCTCCTTCGACCCCGATAACCCGAGGCAGGCAAGCTCTCCGACGCAAGCTGAAGCATCGGAGTCCGATTCCTCTTCTTGTATCGGACAGGATGGCCCCAGAACGACATGATAGGGTGTCGGCGCTGGATTAACGTAGACAAGGAGTTTTTTGATGAGTCGAGAGGTATTCAAGCAGTCTATCGGGTATCCGCTGGAGGTGGTTGCTGAGATTAAGCCGGAACAGTGGGATCAACACGCCATCGGCAACTGGACCGTCCGCCACCTTGTGGGTCACTCGTCCCGCTCGTTGGGTCGCTTGGAGGAGCATGCTGCTGCCAGCCCGGTGGAGCCGACGGGCGTAGACGTGACAACAAGCAGCGACGATCGTGGTTTTGCCGCCGCCAAGGCGCTGGGCGACGACCCGCTTGGTGCGCTGAAAACGCTGGCCGACCGGGTGCTGCCCTTCGTGGATGGCTTGCCCCAGGACTACATGCTCGACCTGCCGCAAGGGAAGCACCCGGTCGACGATTTCATGCCATCGCGCATCCAGGAAGTCACCGTACACGCAATGGACATTGCAGCTGCTCTCGGATCGGACATCAAGCCGCCCGTGGAGTGCCTACGCCATTCGCTCTACTTCCACGCTGACCGCGCCATTGAACGCAACCTGGCTGTGGAGTTGGTGCTGGCCCTGACGGGTTGAGAACCGCTACCGGAAGGCTTCAACCTAGTGGGGCCGATTTGAAGCAAACGCCTACGGTTTATCCACCAAGTCAGGGTTCCTCTTTATGGCGTATGCCCGCAGCTTCTCGTAGTATGCATCACTGCTGTGGTCGCCAATGACTGATCCAAACTGGGGCAGAGCATCCCGCAAGAACCATTTGGCACGATCCAAAATATTTGGATTTCGCAGTACTGAAACGCCAGAATATTTCCCGGCCTTGCCGACTCGCGACTTCGTTAGATACCGCATGTCTCCGTGGTGTACGTAGTGGAGTTCCTTCAGGAAGCGTAATACCAATGATTTCCCAGGAAATTGGATCAAGGGTATAGATAATATCCATGTCAGGAGCCTGTGGATGATCATGGGAGGGCATCCTGGGGACGATATCGCTGGCGTTCACTACGCGGTAGATGGGCGCCTTAATGTCCTTGGTGAACCCGTACTCGGAGACCCTGGGC
>JAPYRQ010000001.1:0-22959 GCA_029936935.1 Dehalococcoidia bacterium
ACTACCAGGGTATCTAATCCTGTTTGCTCCCCACGCTTTCGCACCTTAGCGTCAGGGACAGCCCAGTGAGTCGCCTTCGCCACTGGTGTTCCTCCCGAACTCTACGCATATCAACGCTACGCCGGGAATTCCACTCACCTCTGCTGCCCTCTAGTCTGATGGTATCGTTAGCGGCTCCCCAGTTAAGCTGGGGCCTTTCACCAACGACGGATCAAACCGCCTACATGCCCTTTACGCCCAATAATTCCGGGTAACGCTCGCCCCCTACGTTTTACCGCGGCTGCTGGCACGTAGTTAGCCGGGGCTTCTTCCCAAGGTACCGTCATTATCGTCCCCTGGAAAAGGAGTTTACGACCCGAAGGCCTTCATCCCCCACGCGGCGTCGCTGGGTCAGGCTTTCGCCCATTGCCCAAGATCCCCTGCTGCTGCCTCCCGTAGGAGTGGGGGCCGTGTCTCAGTCCCCCTCTGGCTGATCGTCCTCTCAGACCAGCTACCCGTCGTCGGCTTGGTGGGCCGTTACCCCTCCAACTACCTGATGGGACGCAGGCCCCTCCTTCAGCGTCTTACGACTTTCCTCTTCTGACCTCAACCAGAAGAACTTATGCGGTATCAGCCCCGGTTTCCCGGGGTTGTCCCCCACTAAAGGGTAGGTCACCTACGCGTTCCTCAGCCGTTCGCTGCTCTCCACCGAAATGGATCGCTCAACTTGCATGCATTAGGCACGCCGCCAGCGTTCACCCTGAGCCAGGATCAAACTCTCCAACTAAAAGTGAACTATTATCAAATAAAGCGTAAACCTTACCTTCTTCCCACTCTTCCATTTTTAAGGCGCTATAAGCATCCAATCAATGGTGCCTAGCCAAACTATCTTGCCAGACCGGAGCTTCGCTGTCAAGGGAAATCCGCACCTAATTTCAGTCTGGGCCTTCATCGCGCGCGAGGGGCGCTACCCCTTACCTGTTCCTACATTGCAGGTCGATATGCGGCAAGATATACTAACCATATTCAATTGCCCCTTAGGGGGACTCCATGCGGGGGTACACGTATGACTAACGGTTCTTCAACCAATCAGGAAGGCACCTGGGGTGTCAAAGTTGGCTTGGCGCAGATGCTCAAGGGGGGCGTCATTATGGACGTCGTCACACCTGAGCACGCAAAAATCGCAGAAGAAGCAGGGGCATGCGCAGTCATGGCCCTGGAGCGCGTCCCATCGGACATTCGCTCTGACGGTGGTGTAGCCAGGATGTCTGACCCGGAGATGATCCTCTCCATTATGGAGACGGTCACGATTCCGGTTATGGCAAAGTCGCGTATCGGGCATTTCGCTGAGGCGAGAATCCTCGAGACGATTGGCGTCGATTACATCGACGAGTCGGAAGTGCTGACACCTGCCGACGAGAGCCATCACGTCTGGAAGCATGATTTTAAGGTTCCTTATGTGTGCGGTTGCCGTGACCTTGGCGAGGCGTTGCGGCGCATTAGCGAAGGCGCCGCGATGATTCGCACCAAGGGCGAGGCCGGAACAGGGAACGTGGTTGAGGCGGTCCGGCACATTCGGACGGTCACCGATCACATTCGCAAGATTCAAAACATGTTGGACGATGAGCTTGCCGCGGAGGCCAAGAACATGGGCGCATCCCTGGACCTGGTAAAAGAGGTCAAGAGGTTGGGCCGGTTGCCGGTAGTGAACTTTGCTGCTGGCGGTATTGCTACACCAGCCGATGCTGCAATGATGATGTGGTTGGGCTGCGATGGCGTGTTTGTGGGCTCCGGCATCTTCAAGTCCACCAACCCGGACAAGATGGCGGAGGCTATTGTTCAGGCGACTACCCACTATCAGGACTGGGATGTGGTTGCTGAGGTATCAAAGGGTCTAGGCAGTTCAATGCCCGGGATTGATGTACGAATGTTGAAGCCTGAGGAGTTGTTGGCCGTTAGAGGTTGGTAACCCTGACTGAAATGGCTAGTAGACACTCAGCCCAATTGATGTAGAGCCAAATGCCATTGAGAGAGTTGATGACCCAACCAACAATTGAGACGCTGACTCCCGTAACCTGGAATGTAACGCCTGGCGATGCTCCTGAGGGGACACCGCAGGCTAGAATCGGAATTCTGGCGCTTCAAGGCGACTTCCTTGAGCATTCCATGATGCTGCAACATTTGGGCGTCAGACCTGTGGAAGTACGGCTTCCCCGAGATTTGGATGCAGTGGATGCACTCATTCTTCCTGGGGGTGAAAGCACCACAATGGTGCGGCTGCTTGACCTCCATGACCTGCGTGAACCCCTTCAACAGCGGGTGCGGGACGGGATGCCGGTTTGGGGCACATGCGCAGGGATGATCCTCATGGCGAAGTCCCTAGTGGAAGACAGGCCTGAACCCCTGGCGCTCATGGACATCACCGTTTCGCGAAACGCCTATGGTCGTCAGTTGGAGAGCTTTGAGATAGATTTGGCTATCCCTGATCTCGGCGATACACCGGTGCATACGTTCTTCATCAGGGCTCCCGGGTTCGTAGAGATGGGCCCGGATGTAGAGGTTTTGGCGAGGTTGTCCGATGGGACACCGGTTGCCGCCCGGGCTGGTGTGAAAATCGCAACGGCTTTTCACCCAGAGCTGACCAATGATTTCCGGTTCCATGCGTTTTTCATAGCGATTGCCAATGAGGAACTCGCCCAGAGACAATAGTAACCGTATTGCCAAAACGGGAGGCCAACCTTGCAGTCACACAGTCCTGAGCAGGCGAATGCACAGGAACCTACTTCAGAGACCCAGATCATTGATTCCAAGGCTGCCGTCGTGCAGAAGGTGGTCGTGGACGACCTGGGTTCCCTGTTAAATGTGTTGTCTGATCGGGTCAAAGTCTGGTTGCAAGAACTGGGTACTCATGAAGATTTGATAGAGATCATCCTGGACCTTGGCAGGCCTCCTCAGGCGCGTTTCCGCGACAGAGAAGAGATCATGGATGCTGAGGATGTCACCGATGATGAGATTAACGATGTCATCTCTCGATTGAGCCCCTTCGGCGATGATAATCGCGCCGGCATTGAGCGGACGCTCCATCGGATTGCCTGCATGCGCAATCGAAACGGCAAGGTCATCGGCCTGACGTGCAGGGTGGGCAGGGCCGTCTTCGGCACCACACAGATCATTGAGGATCTGGTGCTGTCCGGTAAAAGCATCCTGATGTTGGGACGCCCCGGCGTGGGCAAGACGACCATGCTGCGAGAAGTCGCCCGGGTGTTGGCAGACCAGGCCCACAAGCGAGTGGTCGTGGTTGATACATCCAACGAGATTGCAGGCGATGGCGATATCCCCCATCCGGCTATCGGCAACGCGCGTCGGATGCAGGTCAAGACGCCCAACATGCAGCATGCGGTGATGATTGAGGCCGTGGAAAACCACATGCCGGAGATCATTGTGATCGACGAGATCGGCACAGAGCAGGACGCTGCTGCTGCCCGTACCATTGCCGAGCGTGGCGTCCAACTGGTAGCTACCGCCCACGGCAATGCGCTGGAGAACCTTCTGCTGAACCCTACACTCTCCGATCTGGTTGGAGGGGTTCAGACCGTGACCCTTGGCGATGAAGAAGCTCGACGTAGAGGCAGTCAGAAGAGCGTTTTGGAGCGCAAGGCTCCACCGTCCTTCGATGCCCTGGTAGAGATAAAGGCGTGGGATCGGGTGGCAGTGCACTCAGAAGTCGCAACTACGGTAGATACGCTCCTGAGAGGCTTTCCTGTGAGCCCGGAGATACGGTGGCTTGATAGTGATGGGGTGGTCCATGAAGGCATAGGAGACCCGTCAACGTTGGCTTCTGTCTCGCCCCCTCAGGAGGGCGGCGGCAATTGGGGCAATGGCAGTGGAGGTTTTGACAATCGACGTGGGGGCTCAAGGGGCCGAAGCGCGCCCAACAGAAGGCAATCCAGGCCTGCAGCACCGGCCAGTGCCGTATTCGCCAGCGCTCCAGTCAACACTCCGATTCGGGATACCGTGCCGCTAGGGGAAGCGAATCCGGTTATCAACAAAAAGAATACCAAGGTGTTTTCATTTGGCGTGAGCCGGGACAGATTCATGGACACCGCTCGGACGCTGGGCATCGGCGCAGAGATCGCTTCGAGCGTTCAGGAAGCCGACATGGTGTTGACCACAAAAACCCACTATCGCAACAGGGGTGAGTCCCTGCACTACGCCCAGGAAAAGGGACTGCCGATCTATGTCCTGAGAAAGAACACCCAGGTGCAGATGGAGCAGTTCCTAAAGACGTTGAGCGCGGGTTGGGGCGGTGATGGCCGGGTGCGACTCGGCGACGCCATGGAAGAGACTGAAGATGCTGTGATGCAGGTCATGGATGGCGGCCCATCGGTGGAACTTAACCCCCAATCGTCATATATTCGCAGGTTGCAGCATCAGCTAGCAGAACGCTACAACCTTGGTTCTGCCAGCATGGGCCGAGAGCCACAGCGCCGCGTAGTCATCTTTCAGACGTGACCCATTCGGTAAGTCCGAGAGGAGCATGTGCCTCAGCCACTATTTATCACCTTTGAGGGCGGCGAGGCTGCGGGGAAATCCACGCAAACCCGTCTTATCGCATCGTACCTGAAGCGCCAGGGCTATGAGGTCACTCGTGTGGCTGAGCCGGGTAGCACTCGTGTGGGTACGCGCGTTCGACGATTGGTGAAATACGGCCCCATGTCCATCACACCCCTGGCAGAGACCATGCTGTTCCTTGCTGCTCGCACGCAGCTCGTCGAAGAGATCATCAACCCGGCTTTATCCCGAGGCGAAGCTGTGGTGTCTGACCGATTCGCTGATTCAACCCTGGCCTATCAGGGCTACGGCCGTGGTTTGGACATCGATGATATTCGTCGACTTAATGACATCGCCACGGGTGGCCTGACGCCTGACCTGACCGTGTTGTTGGACATGCCGGTAGAGGCTTCGGTTCAGCGAAGAGCGCCTCGGAACTCAGACCGCTTTGAAGCGGAGCTCCCGGGTGAAAACGATAGAGCATCTGACCAGTCCTTCCACGAAAAGGTTCGGCAGGGGTTCCTTTCGCTGTCTCGTCAGGCTCCGCAGCGATGGCTGGTTGTAGACGCTACACTGCCTCGACGCGAGGTTTCACGGTTGATTAGGGCACGGGTCAGCGACTTGTTGACGTCAAAGATGGCGTGATACCCCGTCCGATGCCTGCAGGAACCTTTTGACAGCGTACTGGCGCAATGCTAGCATCATCGGCCAAAGAGACACTCTATTTCGTTCTATATGTGTATGATGACCAGAACACGGCCTAACCCGGGAAACGGGTAAGCCCTGGTCCGGAGGAAGTTCCTTACATGCCCCAAGGATCCGTGGCGATATATATCAGCCTTCTTATCGTCTCGTTGGCTTTCTCCGCTGTGTTCTCTGCATCTGAAGCCATCCTCCTCTCTGTCCAACGCGTACGCATGCAGTACCTGGTGCGTAGCGATGTGCCTGGAGCGCAGATGGTGGCCAGGCTTATAGAGAATCCCCAGCGTTTCCTTCCAACCATCTTGCTAGCCAATAACCTCTCCAACACGTCCGCTGCGGCGTTGGGAACGGCGATTGCTGTTGAGCTCATAGACTCCCAGGGAACGGCGGTCCTTGTCGCTACTGCCGCCGTGACAGCCATTTTGCTTATCTTTGGCGAGGCCATCCCAAAGGCGCTGGGTGTCAGGCACGCCGAGAGTGCGTCGTTCATCGTGGCTCGCCCCGTAATCTTCCTTGGAAGAGTGCTTTTACCCTTCGTATGGTTCTTGAACCAGGTGGTCTCCATTGTGCTGAAACCCTTTGGTGGCGCAGATGTTAGGGACTTAGTGACAGAGGAAGAGGTCAAAGCCATGATCTCTGTGGGGCGCGAGTCCGGCGCCGTGGCCTCGTTGGAAGCAAGGATGATGGAGCGCATCCTCCGTTTTGCAGACCACCAGGTCCGAGAGGTGATGACCCCTCGCACAGAACTGGTCTGGGTAGAGAAAGGCACGGAACTGGGGCAATTCCTGGCGACGTTTGGTCGACATCCCAGATCCCACTATCCGATATTTGAAGAGACGCAGGACAACGTGATCGGCATCCTGGATAGCAGCGCGGTACTCAGGGGACTTGCGTTGCAACGTATTGGATTTGGCGGCGATGTTACCGTCCTTGCCCACAAACCGGTCTTTGTCCCGGAGACGAAGCTGGCGGCAGAGATCCTTGAGGAGCTTCAAGAATCGGACACCACGGCGGTCATCGCTGTGGACGAGTTCGGGGACATCGGCGGCCTCGTGACCATCGTGCAGCTTGGTGAAGAGATCATGGGGCCTCTGGACTTCCAGGAAGGGGTTGAGGAAGAAGAAGAAGAGGTGGAGGCACTGGATGAGGCTACATTTGTGGTAGATGGTGCTATGCATCTCCACGATCTCAATGAACGGATCGGTCTTTCCCTGCCGGAAGGTGAATATGAGACCATTGCCGGGTTCCTCCTGGAAGGGCTGGGTAATATCCCTGTAGAGGGGCAGCAGTTTCAGCACGGAAACGTGACCTTCACTATCACGGAGATGGATGGGTTACGGGTGGACAAGGTTCGCATCTATTACACCGCGCCACCAGACCCTGAGGAGTCACCATACTCGGAGGACCAGTAGTGGCCTTGCTTCAGGAGCAAGTAGGCGCCGGTATCGAGGCTTCCGGCCTAAAAGGTGCCATGTTGGTAGTCGCAGTCTCAGGCGGGCCGGACTCCATGGCCCTGCTCCACTCCTTGAAATCACTCCAAGAACCCAAGAACCTCCGATTGCATGTAGCGCACATCGATCACGGTCTGCGCCCTACTTCCCATGACGATGCTGCTTTCGTTGAGCGCGCCGCCGACGCTTTGGGCCTCCCATGTACGGTAGTGGCCGTTGAGGTCGGTAGCGGCTCCCCAGAGGCAGCAGCCCGCGATGCACGGTATGGGGCGCTGGGCCGAATAGCTACGGAGCAACGCGCCGATGCCATTGCGGTCGGCCACACCCTGGACGATCAGGCGGAGACCGTGTTGTTGCACCTCGTGAGAGGCTCCGGATTGACCGGGTTGCGGGCGATGTCCGTTCTTGGCGACCTTCCAACGGTCGCTGAATCGAAAGCCAAGGTCTTCAGGCCTATGCTGGGCGTCCGGAGGGCTGAGACCGCTGCGTACTGCGATGAACTCGGCCTGACGCCGATCCAGGATCATACAAACCTGGATACTGGCATCCCCCGGAACTTCCTCCGTCTGGAAGCGATACCCCTGCTGGAAACCCTGAACCCCAAGGTCATCGAAGGCCTGGGTCGATTGACCGAAGCCGTGAGCATCGATCTGGACTACATCGAATCGCGATTGGATGTGGTGTGGGCGGACCTGGCCGAGGAAACGGCTGGCGTCTTTGTGATGAAACGAGACCTCTTCCATGCCCTGCATCCATCGTTGCAGCGACACGCACTGCGGAGCATGTACGGCGAGGCGCTGGGCTCGACAGCGGGGCTGGAGGGCGTCCACGTCGAGAGCATGCTTGCCCTGGTGAAGGGGCCGGCGGGCAAGGAGCTGACACTGCCCGGTGGTGTGCGAATGGAGACGCGGTTCGACGCAATCATCCTATTCCCACCCGGTGGCGATGACCGTACGTTGCCGGCTCTCCAAGGGCAGCAATTGCTCAACGTCCCGGGCGATACGGTGGTCGGTGGCTGGAAGGTCTGCGCGGAGATCGTTTCGCGTCCGGAGGCACTTGATGTCGGCGACTACACGTCCTACTTCGATGCGGATTCGCTGGCTGGAACGGTTTCTGTGAGAGGTTGGGAGGATGGCGACCGCTTTCAGCCCCTTGGCATGGCGGACGGCGGGAAGAAACTCCAGGACTTCTACGTAGACGCCCACGTGCCGCAATCGTGGCGTGAGCGAGTGCCGCTGGTAGTTACTCCGAAGGGCGTGGCCTGGGTGGTGGGGTACCGGATTGCGCACTGGGCACGGGTGGCACCGGAGACACAGCAGGTCATGAAAGTTGAGTTCGAGCGGGTGGAAGGTTAGGCCAACCCCTCGATCTGCGTTGCTAAAGCAAAGTCCTTCTGGGTGATGCCCTTTGCTGAGTGGGTGGTCAGAGTGACGGTGACTCGCCTGAAGCCAAGGGCGATGTCGGGATGGTGGTCAGCAGCTTCCGCAGCGTTTGCCACACGGTCAACGAAAGCGGCCCCATCCAGGTATTTTTTGAAGCTGAAGGTCTTGGTGATAACATCGCCATCGCGTGACCAGTCGGGTAGTTTGCTGAGGTTGGTCTGGACTTCTTTGGGTGTAAGTGGTGTTCGCTCTACCATCTATCTCTTCCACCCAGAGTGGTTCTCTACGCAGGTAACCCGTAAGGCAAAACCCACGAGTGGGCTAGCGGGCGGCTGAATGCTCCTGCACAGTGCCCTCACCCAGCAAATCTTCCAGCTTACCGCGGAGGTCCTCGCAGCAGTTTGCCGTGATAGAGGCGTCCAAGCGGACTGCCTTCCCGTTTGTCTTCACTTCCAGCAATACGCGATCACGCCCGGGGAACTCTAACAGGAGCTTCATCGCCTCACGGAGTCTGTACTCATCCTCCTGCGGGTCTTCCGTTTCCTGGAGCATCAGCTGGAGCCAGCGTTCGGCACCGGAGTTTCCGTTGCTATGACCGTTGCCATTCCCATTACTATGCCCGTTACCGTTGTTGTAGCTGGTGCTTCCCGCTGCCTGTGCTACGGGTTCTGGTTCCGGAGCGGCGGGTGCAGGGGGCACCGTGATTGTCTCGACGAAAGCAGGAGCTGCATCCTCTTCAGTAGGAGAGGTGTTTGCAGTGGGAGCCTCGTAGGTCATGACTTGCTCACAGTTGATGGACAAGTTGTCTTCACGCACTCGTACTTTACCAATCACCCGTAGGAGATTTCCTTCTTTCCAGAGTTCCTGGTTTTCCTCATAGGCGGCACCAAAAGCGACGACCTCAACAGTACCGTCAAGGAGAGCCAGTTTGGCTGCGCCAAAGGGAGCCCCTGCCTTTGTGGTGGGCACTCGCATGGAAGCGATTTGCGCCACTAACGTGACGCGCTGCCCGTTCATTGAGGCGTCCAGACCCAGGGTGGAGATGATAGCGGTTCCCGGGTCAATGCCCGCCAGGAGGGTGCCTAAAGGGGTTTCAGAGAACGTCACTCCCATCAACTCACGTTCCCAATTGGCCTTCTCCTGCTTGGGTACATCCTCAACCCGCTCCAACTCCAATACCGGGAGTGGCATGTCTACGGAATCGCCGAAAAGGTCAAACATCGTGGTCTGGCCGCTGTCTCGCCGCTGGGCTTCTTGAGTGGCGAGGCCAAGGATGCGGTCCATGCCTGCTAGCAATGTTCCTCTGTTGGCATCCAGGACATCCATTGCGCCGACTTTGATCAAGCTTTCCAGGATGCGCTTGTTGATGCCCTTCAGCTCCATCCTTCGGCAGAAGTCTTCAAGGTTGGTAAAGGGCTCGCCAGCTTGTCTTGATTCCACCATCAGGCCTATAGCCGCTTCGCCCACGTTCTTGACGCCACCTAGCCCGAACCGGATTGCCTGGGGCTTGCCCGGCGTACTCTCGATGACGAACTCTACGTCGCTGCTGTTCACATCCGGTGGGCGTACTTCTATTCCCATTCGATGGCTCTCTGCGATGGTGCCAGCCATTTTCTCCGTGTTGCCTAACCGCTGGTTGAGGACGGCAGTCATGTACTCAACGGGGTAATTTGCTTTGAAGAACGCCGTCCAGTAGGCGATTAAGGCATAGCTGACGGCGTGGGCCTTGTTGAACGCGTATCCGGCGAACGGTTCAATCAGCTCGAAAACATGCTCGGCCTCCTGCCGGGTGTAGCCCAGTCCATCAGCGCCTTTGATGAAGACCTCTTTTTCCTTGTCCATGATGGCGGCGACTTTTTTGCCCATGGCTTTCCGGAACGTGTCCGCTGCGCCAAGGGTATAGCCGCCAATCCGCTGGACTATCAGGAGCACCTGATCCTGATAGACGATGACGCCGTAGGTCTCTTTCAGGATGTCTTCCAAGGACGGATGAGGGTACGAAGGCTCCTCATCGCCGTGATGGACTCTGATGTACCTATCGATGTGCTCCATAGGCCCTGGCCGATAGAGCGCAACCATGGCCGCGATATCGCGGAAGTTGTTCGGTTGCAGTGTCTGGATGTATCGACGCATCCCGGAGCCTTCTAGCTGAAACACGTCTGTGGTCTCGCCAGAACAAAGCATCGCAAAGGTTATCGGGTCGTCCAGCGGGATATCAGGCAGCACCAATCGAGGGCCACCATTGGCTTCAACCAGCTTTATTGCACGGTCAAGGATGGTCAGGTTGGCCAGTCCCAAGAAGTCCATCTTCAACAAACCAAGCTTGGCTATGGGCTCCATGGGGAACTGGGTCATGGGCGTCCCGCTGTCCTCGTCCTTCACCGGGCGTTGGAGCGGAACGTGTTCAATGAGCGGGTCCGCTGAAATGACTACACCTGCAGCGTGGGTACTCACGTGGTGCGCCGTACCTTCTATGCGCTGAGCCGTGGTGATTAACTTTCCTAATGTGGGGTCGGATTCCTTGAGGCCTTCCATCTCCGGACTCATTTCCAATGCGTCTGCAAGGGAACTGGAACGGGGATGGATGAGCTTGGCTACTCTGTCTACGTCCGAGTAGGGAATCGCCAGTGCACGGCCAACGTCTCTAATCGCCGCCCTTGGACCCATGGTGCCGAAGGTGATGATCTGCGCCACGTGGTCGCGTCCGTACTTCTCTACAACGTATTTGATGACCTGGTCACGTCGATCGTCCTGGAAGTCCATGTCTATGTCTGGCATCTCTTTGCGTTCCAAGTTCAAGAACCGCTCAAAGACCAGGTCGTATTCCAGCGGGTCAACGTCTGTGATACCCAGGCAATAGAGAACCAGGCTGGCTGCTGCGCTGCCTCGGACTCCGAAGAGGATGCCCTCTTTGCGCGAGTAGGCCAGGATGTCCCAAACCACCAGGAAGTAGTTGGCGAACTGGGTGTGCTCAATGACATGTAGCTCGTAGTCCAGGCGGTCATCGTAGCGCTTCGGTGCGCCAGCTCGACGGCGGGCAAGCCCATCTCGACAGAGCTGCTCCAAATACGATTGCGGCGTGGTGCCAGGCGGTGTTTCGACTTCTGGCAGTCGGATGCGATCGAAGTTCATGCGTACATCGCAGGAATCAGCGATGCGTTGTGTGTTCAGGATGGCCTCAGGGTACTCCGGGAAAAGCTCGGACATCTCCTGGGGGCTCTTCAAGTAGTAGGACTCGCCTGCCATCTTGAGTCGTTTGCCATCGTTGATGGTGGTGTTGGTGGAGATGCAGATGCGGATGTCCTGCAGGCTTGCATCCTCATGGTTCACGTAGTGGAAGTCGTTGGTGGCTGCCAGTTGTATGCCCTGGGTGCGATTCAGGTCTATGAGGGCAGCGTTTACCGTGTCCAACTCCGGGATGCCGTCGTGCCGCTGCAACTCAAGGAAGAAGTTTTCTTTAAAGGTGTCTTTGAACCACATCGCAGAAGCTAGAGCCTCATCGGTCTTGCCTTCCAACGTCAGTTGAGGGAACTCGCCGGCAAGGCAGCCGGACAGGGCGATGATGCCGCTGGAGTACTTGGCCAGCAGGTCTTTATCCACCCGTGGTTTGTAGTAAAAGCCGTCCAGGTGGGAACGAGACACGAGCTGCATAAGGTTTTGATACCCGGTGTTGTTCTGTGCGAGCAACGTCAGGTGATACGGGGAGCGATCGGCGGCGGTACGGCTCGTGTGACTGCCAGGTGCCAGATACACTTCACAGCCAAGGATGGGGTTGATTCCGGCCTCTCGGCATGCGGAATAAAAATCTACTGTCCCGTACATCACTCCGTGGTCTGTGATGCCCAAGGAATCCATCCCGAGCTCTTGACACCGTTGCACCATTGGATCGATGCGACTCAACCCGTCCAGGAGGCTATACTCCGTGTGAACGTGGAGGTGGGTGAACAAGGCTTTCCTCTTATGTTAGTGGCTTTATTATAGCCCACGCCACAAGGGGGAGGACAAGGAGCCAATTGCCCTAAATTGGGATTGCTTTCTTGCCAGGTTAAGTGGCCATATGAATTCCATGGCCGCTACTTGATGATGTGCTCCGGAACCTGGTTGCTGACAGGCTCTATGGTCTTGATATGCAACCAGATCGCCATCAGGTCATCGTCCAGCATGTTCCTCAGTTGGAACCACGGCATGGGGAGGAGCAATGGCTCGTCCTGGGGATTCACGCCAGTTCGCATGGTTTAGAAGAAGTCTTCCTGAGTCCAGCTTCCTATTCCTGTTTCCACATCGAGGGTCAGGTTGTCTGAATATATCGTGTTTTCGCCAACATCGAATGCCTCACCACCCGACCATAACCTATCTCTGTCGATGGTGCCCCTCACCCTGGGTGTGGGGCACGCGGAACACGGTGAGACATAGTTTGCCTGAACGGGCAATCAGAATTCAGGCGATGTGGCTAGAGACTCATCTCCTGCACGGCCGAAGGGATCTTGGCGGCGATGACGGCAGTGGTGCCGTTACGTACCTGCTCAAGTCCACGTTTCAGTGCTGGGCCGACTTCTTCCGCTTCGTAGACCGTCTCTCCGTAGCCGTTTGCGGCTTCAGCAAGCTTGGCGAAGTCGGGCGGCGGCTCAAACAGACCGCCATCGTAGTCACCGGCCCGCATGGCTGCACCGTCCGGGTAGGAGCCCTTGAGGCCTCTGGTACCTGTGCTGTAGGAGCCGTTCACGAACACGACGGCAAGGTACGGCGCGCCGTGGTGACCTGAAGCCCATAGACCTGCCAGAGGCGAGCCGAACATGAAGTAGCCGTCGCCTGACGTAAGCACCACATCGCTGTTGGGTTTGGCCAGCTTGGCGCCGAATGCCGCGGCACTGCCCCAGCCACCGGTACTGCCACCACTCTTGAAGTAGGTGCCCGGCTGCTCACGCTTGTGGTAGGCCTGCACGAAGGGCGTATTGCTGAGGGCATCGTCCAGCAGGATGGCATCGGGTTCCAGTATCTGGCCAAGCTGATACGCCACCCATCGGGGATGGAGGGGCTTGCGCTTGCTGGCCTCTGCGGCCAGGTCCTCGCCACGCTTGAGCTGCTCCAGTTTCTTCTGGTCCAGCTTGGCACGCCTATCAGCAATGCGGCTCATATCGCTCTTGGTCAGCAGACCGGTTGCGGCTTCATAGATGGCCTGAGCCGCGCCGCTAACGCTGACGGGCAGCCACATGTCGGCGCGGTGCTCCATGGTCTTGTAGCGCGCCTGCACCGGGTCCACGTCAATCCAGATAATCTTTGCATCGGCACTTGGGGCACCCGCGCCTGGAATGAATGGCGCAGGCGACTCGATGACCAGGAGGGCGTCTGCATCCTTGGGTGCGGGTCCCGTTCCGAAGAGCGAGTGGGTGGTAGGAAAGTTCAACTTGTCCGGTAGGCTTTCCATCACGGGGATAGCCAGTAGTTCTGCCAATCTCACAAGGTCTTCTACCGATTCTGGATGCCTCCCGTTCTTGGCGGCATAGATGCAGGGGTTGTCTGCTTTGATGAGCCACTCGGCGGCTCGTTTGGCGTCTTTGGGGTCTGGCCACGCGGGTCGAGCGAGGCCGAGTTGGTCCATGGTGGGGAACCGCGTTGTGCCCGGCAAAGGCTGCATGGCGACCTCGCGTGGCACGGTGAGGTATACGGGGCCGTGGGGCTCGCTCATGGCTACTTGCAGCAGTCGACTGACCATGAGACCCGGGTTGTCCAGGTGATCGAGGTGATGATCGTGCTTGGTGTACTGTCGCATGATCTCGCCCTGGTCTCGCGGCTCCTGCACCCACTGGATGCCGGTATCGCGCCCGCCGGTCATTGTGCCCGGGTAGGCCCTTGGACCGGTTCCGGCAGTGATGAGGATGGGATAGCCCCCGCGCCATGCCGTATGGATGGCTGCGCCGTAGTTCAGTGTGCCTACGTCCACGTGGACCGCAGTGGCCGCGGGTTTGCCCGTCACCATGGAGTTCCCGATTGCAGCATGGAGCGCCGCGCCCTCATGGGTCATGGTAATCAGCCGGGGTGCAGGCCACTCTCGCTCCTTGGCCTTGGCAGCGCTCTCCTGATAAAAGGCGAGCTCTGTCCCTGACACGAAGAAGAGGTTGTCTATCCCACCGAGCTTCATGGACGCCATGAGGGCATCTGACCACTCCTCGGCGCCGTATTCGCCCCAACTGGCTTCAAATGACCCGGATGCGTAACTTGTCATAACGTTTCACTTCCATACTGATATCGAGAATGTGTATCTACTACAGGTTATAGAGTTTCTTTGGGTTATCGATAAGGATCTTGTGCTTCTGTTCGTCCGTGATGTCTTCCCGGGCCTCAAGCTCGTAGAGCGATTCCGGGTAGCTTGCGTCCCAGTGGGGGTAGTCTGTGGCGTAGAGGACCGACCCCTCGCCGATGATGCGGAGGGTTTCCGGCAGAAGCTGTTCCTCAGGCTCGCAGGCAACGTAGACGTTGTCACTGCGGATGTAATCGCTGGGCTTCTTTGTGAGCAGGGGCGCTTCCTCGGCACCGCGGAACTCAAACTCCTCGTCCAACCTGTCCATCCAGTAGGGCACCCATGTGCAACCAGCTTCAAGGAAGGCTATGTTGAGTTTGGGGAACTTTTCTAGCACGCCCTCGTAGATGATGCTGGTCATCTGGCGCATCTGTGCCCCGGAGTGGGAGAGGACGTGGGCGTGGAGCAATCGAGTGAACATGTACTCGTCAAAACCGCGACCCTTAAGATTCCCCGCCGCGTGGATGGCGACCGGGACATTCAATCGCTCTGCCTCTGCATAGATGGGGTCCAGGGACTTCTTGCCGAGAAGGAAGGGGCCGTCTGCCGCCAGCATTGCACCGGAGAGGCCAAGCTCTGTGACAGCGCGCCGGAGTTCCTTAGCTGCTTCTTCTGGATCCTGCAGGGAGAGTATCGCTACCGCTTTCAGGCGAGGGCTGACTTTTACGAACTCTTCAGAGATGTAGTTGTTGTATGCCTTGCTGAACTCGATAGCGTACTCTTCTTCGTGGATGAAGTTGATACCAAGGCCGCCAGTGGGATAGAGGACTGTGGTCTCAACACCGCCGATGTCCAACTGTTCTAGCCAGGCTGCGGCATCCAGTTCTCTTGGCCCTCCCAGGCTTCCGTTCTTCTGGCGATCAAAGGAGTCTCCACTGCCGCCGCCGGAACCCTGCCGGTTCTGGTACTTCGGGATGATGTACTTCCGCATTTGCGTGGCGCCGTCTCGTACGTGACCGTCTGCGTCTATGTAACCTTTGGATTCAGCCATGGGGTTAACCTCCTGGTTTTGAATCCCCCCTGTCGCGGCCTAGGCTAGGTTTTCGTGGGTGTTGTGTCAAGGAGAACAGAAAGGGGAAACGACGTATCGCTCCCCCTTCTATTCGTGCAATAAAGTACTGGTCTTTTCCAACGGTGAGACGATGATGTTTTCTATCGTCTCAATTTCAACCACGCTATCAAAGGCCATGGATACAACCGTGGCCTTCTTGTGGGGTGCAGGGCACGCCCTGCTAGCCCAATAGTGAAACGATGATGCTCCCCATCTCCTGGGTGCCCACCACGCTCTCGCCTGCAGCGGCGATGTCCGCTGAGCGGTAGCCATCGGACAGAGCGCGACCAACAGCATCCTCTATCAATGCCGCGGGTTCTTCCAGTCCAAGGGAGTAGCGGAGCAACATTGCTGTGCTGAGAATACTAGCGATGGGGTTTGCGATGCCCTTCCCTGCGATGTCCGGCGCGGTGCCGTGAATGGGCTCAAACAACCCCAGTGCTTTGCTGCCGGGCTCCGGGATTCCCGCAAGGCTGGCTGATGGAAGCATGCCCATGGAGCCACACAGCACAGCAGCTTCATCGGTCAGGATGTCGCCGAAGGTGTTCTCGGCAACCATCACATCGAATCGACTCGGTGTTCGGACGAGCTGCATCGCGGCGGTGTCCACCAACACGTGCTCAAGCTCCACGTCCGGGTATTCCTTGCCTATCTCTACCGCCATCTCGCGCCACAACCGGGAGGTCTCCAGCACGTTGGCCTTGTCCACGGAGGTCAGCTTCTTGTTGCGACCCCTGGCCATCTCGAACCCAACGCGGAGGACACGGCCTACCAGCTTCTCTGTGTAAGCCATAGTATCTACGGCGCGTCGACCCCGGGAGGTCGACCAACGCTTTTGAGGTCGACCGTAGTAGAGGCCGCCGGTCAACTCTCGGATGACAACGAAATCCACGCCTTCCAAGACTTCAGGCTTCAGAGTGCTGGAGTCTATCAGCTGGGGAATGACCTTCACAGGGCGGATGTTGGCGAAGAGGTCCAGACCCTTCCTGATGGCCAACAGGCCGTCTTCCGGGCGGGTTTTGGCCTTGGGGTCGTCCCACTTAGGGCCACCTACGGAGCCGAAGAGGACGGCGTCGCTGGCCTTGGCTGTCTTCAGCGTGGAATCCGGGAGGGCGCTGCCGAAATCATCGATGGCATTGCCGCCGACTGCTCCGTGCTCGAAGTTGAAAGTGTGTCCGTACTTTGTGCCGATAGCCTCAAGCACCTTCACGCTTTCCAATGTGACTTCCGGGCCGATGCCATCGCCGGGAAGGACTGCAATCTTAAAGCTCATTATTTCTCTCCGTTACGTGTATTTTATATTACTCAGGTGTGACCAGCGATTGTATGGGTTCCCCCAGGACAGCGCGCCGGACGTTGGCGAATGCAAAAGCAGCGCTGCGAGTGACTACCTCTTCAGATACTCCTGATTGATGGGGCGTGATGATAACGTTGTCCAACTGCCAAAGGGGGTTGGACATTGTTGCAGGCTCTTCTTCCAATACATCGAGTGCTGCGCCGGCAATTCCTCCGGTGGTCAACGCTTCGTACAGTGCATCCTCATCGATGCACGTGCCCCTAGACGTGTTGATCAACAGAGCGGTGGGTTTCATCAATGCTAACTGGGGCTTGCCAATAAGATGATGTGTGCTCTGGTTCAAAGAGTTGTGCATTGTTACAACGTCGGCGGCCTGAAGGAGTTCATTCAGCGGGAGGTACCGGGCATGCAGATCACGCTCAACTTCTGGATCAACGCGATTCCGCTTGTAGTACACCGTGTCACATTCATATCCCCTGAGTATCTTTGCAACACGTTGCCCTATGGCTCCCATGCCGATGATTCCTACGCACTTTCCCGTTAGTTCCCACGATGGCGTCTCCCTGAGCCCAACGTTCCAGTTCCCCGATTTTGCGTTCTCAGCACCCCGGAAGATTCCTCTGGCCAGGCCGGTGATGAGGCCTAGAGTGTATTCTCCCACCGATATCCCATTACTGCCTCCGTTGCCAGCGTAGGGGATACCCAAGGAGTTGATTCCTTTGATATCAACTCTGTCATATCCCGCACCAGTCCCCTGCAGAAGTTTCACGTTGGGACATTCTTTTAGGACATCTGTAGAAAGTGAAGGGCCAATCACAATAATGGCCTCGGCATCATGGCAAGCTGCGATCTTTTCTTCATCTGAGGCGGCATGCGCAACTACGGATGTCTCCATGTCCGGGTGGGCCTGTTCCATGAACAGACGTTGGCGCCCAGGTGCGTTCCAAGTCACTATCCCGATTTTCATGTGATTCCTTCGTTCACGTTGTTCGTGGGCAAGTATTAGACGTTACTCCGGTGTGACCAGTGAATGTATAGGCTCGCCCAACGCGGCGCGACGGGCGTTGGCAAAGGCGAACGCGGCGCTCCGGCTAACGGCCTCCTGGGATATCCCCGATTGATGGGGTGTGATGACCACGTTGCTCAATTGCCAAAGGGGATTATCGCTTGGTGTGGGCTCTTCGGCCAGCACATCCAGCCCGGCCCCTGCGATGCCGCCTGTGGTCAGCGCTTCGTACAGCGCATCCTGATCGATGCATGCGCCTCTGGTGGTATTGATGATGAATGCCGAGGGTTTCATCATGGCCAACTGCTCTTTGCCGATCATCCCGATGGTGCTCTTGTTCAGCGAGTTGTGCATGGTGACGACGTCCGATGTCTGGAGGAGTTCGTCTAGCGGGAGATACCGGGCCTGTAGCGACTGCTCCACGTCAGCCGATACGGGGTTTCGATTGTAGTAGACCGTGTCGCAATCGAATCCGGTCAGCATCTTTGCTACCCGCTTTCCGATGGCCCCCATGCCGATGATACCCACGCGCTTGCCTTCGATCTCCCAGGAAGGAGTCTCACGAAGGCCGGCGTTCCACTTCCCGTCTTTGGCGTTCTGGGCACCACGGAAGACGCCCCTTGCCAGGCCTGCTATCAGCGAGAGAGTGAACTCTGCGACCGGGATTGCGTTGCTACCGCCGTTGTTGGCATAGGGGATACCCAGTGCATTGACCGCTTTGACATCAATCTTGTCGAAGCCTGCCCCGATTCCTTGCACCAGCTTCACGTTGGGGCAGGCTTTTATCACATCTACGGAGAGTGTTGCTGCAACCATGATGATGGCTTCGGCGTCTCGGCATGCCTCTATCTTCTCCTCGTCGGTCGCAGAGTCGGCCACCACGGACGTTTCCATCTCCGGGTAGGCCTGCTCCATGAAGAGCTTGTGCCGCTCGGGGCTGTTCCAGGTCACGATTCCAATTTTCATGTGTTTCCTTGTGTGGTAGATACCGGGTCTATTCCGGTGTTATTAGTGATTGTATTGGCTCGCCGAGAAGGGCGCGACGGACGTTGGCGAAGGAGAACGCTGCACTCCTCGAAACGCTTTCTTGCGATAGCCCCGACTGGTGGGGAGTAATGACCACGTTGTCCAGCTTCCAAATAGGATGGTCCTGAGGAGTAGGTTCTTCGGCAAGGACATCCAGGGCTGCGCCGGCTATGGTGCCATTAGTCAATGCCTCATACAGCGCGGCCTGATCGATGCAAGCGCCCCTGGTGGTGTTAATGATAATCGCTGTTGGCTTCATCATTGCAAGTTGCTCCTTGCCGATCATCCCGCGGGTGCTAGCGTTCAATGAGTTGTGCATAGTCACGTAATCAGAGACACGAAGTAGCTCATCCAGTGGGACGTGGCGGGCGTGCAACTCCTGCTCCACTTCAGCCGATACGCGATTCCGCTTGGCATAGACCGTATCGCACTCGTAGCCGGTAAGCATCTTCGCCACGCGTTGGCCTATAGCGCCCATGCCGATGATTCCCACGCATTTACCGGTCAACTCCCAGGTGGGGAACTCGCGAAGGCCGGCGTTCCAGTTACCGGCTTTGGCGCTCTGGACGCCACGGAAGACTCCTCTGGTCACGCCATTGATGAGGCCCATTGTGTACTCAGCAACAGGAATTGCGTTACCTCCGCCGTTGTTGGCAAAGGCTATACCCAGATCGTTCAGGCCTTTAACGTCTATGTTGTCGTAGCCTGCCAGAATGCTCTGTAACAGCTTCACGTTGGGGCAGTGCTTGAGGAAGTCCAGCGAAAATCCGGGAGCGCCTAGAATCACGGCCTCTGCGTCACAGCATGCTTCAATCTTCTCCTCATCGGGGGCGGTGCTCGAAACAATGGTCACTTCCATCTCTGGTGTGGCGTGCTCCATGAAAATTCGCTGACGTTCAGGGTTGATGGTGGTTACGAGTGCAATCTTCATATGTGTCCTTATGCTTTAGTTGTTGTGGCTGGATTTGGACAATTGGAGCGACGCAACGCCTGCCTCAGGAAAAAGGCGATGCCGCCAACAATCACAATGCTCAGGTAGCTCAGTGACCGATCGAGGATGACGATGGATATCGCCGCGCTCTGCGCCAGGGTAATGGAGAGCAGGCCGATGACGCCCGGCTCCACAACACCCAGGCCACCGGGGGTGAGAGGGACTGTGGAGAGGACGGCGTTCACCAGGGCCGCGAAGAGCACCAACGGTATCGTCACATCGAAGCCCAGGGCTTTGATGACGAAGAAGAGCCGACCTACCTCCAGGAACCATCCCCCGACGCTCAGGATTCCAAGCATTGGGACGTTCCGAAAGCCACCCAGCGTGCCCTGGTGGAAGTTGTCATAGTGGGTCTGCCACCTGACGGGGAGCCATTGGGACAGCTGGCGTCCGTAACGAGCCATGATCAAAAGCGCACCTACGCCCAACACAGCCATCGCCAGGCTTATGACGACGAACAACTCGGAGGGGCCGACGTCATGCTTGAGAATCAACCACAGACTAGCGGTCAGTAGTAGGACGAAGATGGCGACGGCATCAATCATGCGCTCTGCGACGATGATGCCCAATGACTGTGCCATGCTGCTTCGGGCGGAATCACTGAACGCGTAGGCGCGATAGGCATCTCCCATGCGGAGCCAGCCAATGGCGTTGGCAAACCAGCCCAATAGCAGCAGCAGCGAACTCTCGGCGATCGATGGGAGCCTGCTGCCAGGTTGTTTGTGGACGCCGACGTTGGCTGCCAGGAGTCGCCATCGATCGCCCCTGACGATGAAGCTGGTGTAATAGGTGATGAAGGCCAGGCCGTACCACCAGGGATTGGCGTCTTTGATGTGATCCAGCGTCTCGTTGAGGTCTACATCGAATCGTGTAGCCAGGAAGATCAACAACGATACCGCGACGACTGCCGATGCGATTGCCGGAATTGAGAGCATACGCCTTCGGGCAGAGGCTATCGGTGAGGAAGCTTCCGGGGTTTGGTCGTCTACGATGACTGGTCTCCTGGCCGAGGGCTGATGTTATTTCCCTATGGGTTGCTTGGCAGGCATTCCAGCCCGCCGTGGGTATCCTACAGGGGTAGGCGATACCTTTTCAACAATCACAAGGACTCTACCGCCTGTAAGTCCGGGTGCATTCACCTCTCGAATACTTGGGGGCTTGCCGCCCATCACTCGAATGGCCTTGGTAGCATCATGCACTTCGGCGTCTATGTCGCCCTTCTTGTGAGCAACCAACAAGCCGCCGGGTTTCAGAAAAGGAAGGGTTAACTCCACCAACGCTGCCATCTTGGCGAGGCCTCGAGCGAGCACAACGTCGAAACTTTCACGTAGCGCGGGGTCTTTTGCGAGGTCTTCTGCCCTACCGAGGTGGACATCAACATCGGTAAGCTCCAGGTGGTCTACCAGGTGTTGCAGGAACGTCACCTTCTTGCCCGTGGCCTCCATTAGAGCGAGATGCATGCCGGGAAACACTATCTTGAGGGGCACGCCCGGGAACCCGGCACCCGCGCCGACGTCCAAGACACGCCCGCTTTGGAGCGACTCGGTCGGGAGGGCACCAGCCACGGTGAGGGAGTCAAGGTAGTGGAGCGTCTGCACCGCATCTGGCTCAATGATGCTGGTCAGGTTCACGCGTTGGTTCCAGTCGGCCAGGGTAGCGAAGTAGCGCGCGAACTGCTGCTCCTGATGTTCGTCGATGGGGATGCCCAACTCCTTGCACCCGTCCAGCAGGAGATTGAGCTTGGGGCTGGCTTCTTGCGTACTCACAGGAAGATTATAGCATCAGATATGCGTTAGGTAGAACGGAAACGGGCACAGCCCTTCCCTTCATAGCCTGCCGCAACTATCCTGTTGGACAGTCCAGCACAAGGAGCAGCAATGACCACCAAGCAGGTCGCCAAGGAAAACACGGAACTAGGGAACGAGCTGAAGAAGCGACTGAAGGGCGAAGTGAAGTTCGACCGGATGACTCGCGCGCTCTACGCAACGGACGCATCGATATTCCAGATGGACCCCATAGGCGTGGTGTTCCCCAAAGACGTGGAGGACGTGGTCAACACCGTCGCCTACGCAGCGTCTGAGGGATTCCCTGTGCTCCCAAGGGGCGGCGGGACAGGACTGGCGGGGCAGACGGTGAACCATGCTGTGGTCATGGACTTCTCCAAACATATGAACCAGCTCTCTGAGATGAACAGTGAAGAGGGTTGGGCCTGGGTGGAGCCCGGCATTGTGCTGGATCAGTTGAGTGCGCTAGGTGCTCCTCACGGCCTCAAGTTCGCGCCGGACCCGTCAACTACCAACCGGGGCAACATCGGCGGCGCCATCGGCAACAACTCCTGCGGCGCTCGTTCAATCGTGTACGGCAAGACGCTGGACCACGTGCTGGAGCTTGAGGTGGTGCTGGCAGACGGCAGCGTGACCTCTTTCAAGGATCTGACATCGAACGAATTAGAAGCCAAGCTGGCGCTCCAGAACCTGGAAGGCCAGATATACCGCGATGTGCGACGCATAGCCGAGGAGCAGCAGGCGGAGATAGACCTGCGGTACCCCAAGATCCAACGTAGGGTGAGCGGTTACAACCTGGACGAGATCCTGCGAGACCCAACCAACATGGCCAAGGTGGTCGTAGGGTCCGAGGGCACGCTGGTTACCTTCACTCGAGCCAAAGTACGGATGGTGCCCCGCCCCAAGTCGGCGGCGCTGGCGGTCATCCACTTCAACTCCATCATGGAGTCATTCGAGGCCACAGTAGCTCTCCTGGACTCCGGCGCATCGGCCATCGAGATGATGGACGACACCATCGTGAAGCAGGGTCGCAAGCACCCGGGGCTTTCGCAGCGCATGGACTTTGTTGAGGGCAACCCGGCGGCGATGC
Organism: Dehalococcoidia bacterium; assembly: GCA_029936935.1. GTDB lineage: Bacteria > Chloroflexota > Dehalococcoidia > Lucifugimonadales > UBA1127 > UBA1127. Next base: position 22,609 of record JAPYRQ010000001.1, read on the forward strand.
TGCTGGTGGAGGCGTCCGGTGATACGCCAGAAGAGGCGCAAGCGGGACTGGATCGTATAACGAAGATTATCGATCAGCAGGGCCTGGGGTACCACACGTTGAAGGTGACCGACCCCAAGCTGCAGGGCATTATCTGGGCCGTTCGACGCGATGGGCTTGGTCTCATCATGTCGGTTGAAGGCACCGCGAAGCCATTGCCCTTCGTGGAGGACACTGCGGTGCCGCCGGAGCGGCTGCCGGAGTATTTCAAGCGGTTCGACGAGCTGGTTCGCGACGAGAAAACCACGGCGGCGTACTACGGCCACGCCAGCGTCGGTTGCCTGCACATCAGGCCGTTGGTAGACATAAAGC
>JAPYRQ010000001.1:22969-86329 GCA_029936935.1 Dehalococcoidia bacterium
ACATAAAGCAACAGGACGGCCTCGACCGCATGGTACGCATCGCGGAGAGGGTCTCCGACCTGGTCTTGGAGTTTGGTGGTTCGTTGAGTGGCGAGCACGGCGACGGCATCGTCCGGGGCGTATTCACAGAGAAGATGTTCGGCTCCAAACTCTACGCATCGTTCCGGGAGTTCAAGCACGTCTTTGACCCCAAGGGCATTATGAACCCTGGCAAGATTATCGATTGCCCACCGCTGGTGGAAAACCTGCGCTTCGATCCTCAGTGGAAGTCCTTTGAACTGGAAACCTACTTCGATTTCTCCAAGGACGGCGGCATCGCAGAGCACGTGGAGATGTGCAACGGTCAGGGCGCATGCAGGCAGGTCTTCGGCGGGACGATGTGCCCATCGTTCATGGCGACGCGTGACGAAGAGAACACCACTCGCGGTAGAGCGAACGCGCTTCGCAACGTCTTCTCCGGCGTGGTGCCTCAGGAGGAACTGACCGGCGAGCGACTCCATGAAGTGCTGGAGATGTGCCTGGCGTGCAAGGGCTGCAAGATAGAGTGCCCGTCCAGCGTGGACATGGCCAAACTGAAGTACGAGGTGCTGGGCCACTACCACAAGAAGCACGGGTACTCGCTGCGAGACAGGCTCTTTGCCAAGGTCTATAAGCTCAACCCCATCGGCAACAGGCTTGCCCCCGTGCTGAACCTTGCGATGATGCTACCAGGCAGAGGGATTGCGCAAAGCCTTATCGGCATCCATCCCAAGCGAACGATGCCGAAGTTTGCCACCCAGACCTTCTCAAGCTGGTTCAAGAAGCACCAACGCGAAGTGTCTCGCGGAGCGGGGGACACGTCAGATATGTCTCGCGGAGCGGGCACGCGAGGGCGGGTGCTCCTATTCAATGACACCTTCATGGAAGGGAACCACCCGGAAGTGGGTATCGCGGCCACCAAGGTGCTGGAAAAGCTGGGCTTCAGCGTAGAAACCGCGCCTCGCTGGTGTTGCGGTCGCACCATGATGTCCAAGGGCATGATGGACCCGGTGAAGGAGAACGCCCGCAACAACGTGGACCTCTTTTACCCCTACGCCCAGGCAGGAATTCCCATCATTGGGACCGAGCCGTCGTGTCTGCTGACTCTGCGCGACGAGTACCCAGATCTCCTGCCCGGCGACTCGAAGGCATCGACGGTTGCCAGTCAGGCGTTCCTGCTCGACGAGTTCCTGGCCAAACTGGCGAAAGATGGTGACCTTGAGCTTGACCTGCAGCCCCACGATGGCAAGGTCATCTTCCACGGTCACTGCCACCAGAAGGCGATCTCGGGCGTTGACGCGTCCATAGCTGCGCTGAAACTGGTACCCGGCGTGCAGGTGGAGACACCGGACACGGGATGCTGCGGCATGGCGGGGGCCTTTGGGTTTGAGAAGGAGCACTACGATGTCTCCATGACCATTGGCGAGCGCGTGCTGTTCCCGGCGGTGCGCAACAACCCCGATGCGACTATCGTGACGACAGGCGTGTCCTGCCATCAGCAGGTGGAGGACGGCACCGGCGTCACGACCATGCACCTGGCCGAGTTCCTGGCCCAGCAGTTGGGGGACGAGTAACTTATGAGTACCGAACCCCACGACGAGCAAACAGAGGCGATGGCCCAGCTTGAGACCATGATGGATGAGCTGACCAAAGCCATCGAGGCGAACCCCGATGACGCAGAGGCCTATCACCGTCGAGGTGTGGCGTACGGCCAAATGGTGGAGCCGCAAGAGGCTCTTCGCGATTTCACTCAGGTCATCCGGCTGCGCCCGGAAGACGCTGAGGCCCACTACAACCGTGGTATGGCCCACACAAGTCTCCATCAACCCTTGCAGGCCATCGACGACTATACGGAGACGGTACGCCTGAATCCGAAGCACCTGGACGCGTACAACAACCGCGCCGCTTCATACATCGAGCTTCGGCAACCTGAGCAGGCGATGCCCGACCTTGAGCACGCCCTGAGCATCGACGCGAACTCGGCGTCGGCGTACGCGCTACGAGCGATGGCCAACGCGCTGCTGGGCGATGAAGACCAAACCACCAAGGACTCTGAACGCGCATCCTCGCTGGGATTCGATACCGCAGCACTGGAGTATCTTGTCATGCGGTCGAAGCAGCAGGGTACACCGAATATCGGCGAAAACGGCTCACGGAACTAAGATTACATAACAATTAAGGAGCATCGACATGGCGAAGAGTACCAATGCAGTCCGATTCGGCGTCAATCCCCGGGGAATGTCTTACGAGCAGGTACTGTCAGTGGCCAAGACGGCTGAGGCCGCAGGCTTTGGGGTCATTTCCTTCAGTGATAGGCCGCCGGAACCAAGCCTGGAGGGTTGGACCTTTGCCACGGCTATTGCGGTGCAGACCAAGAAGATTGCCGTGACTCACTCCACGTTGAACATCCCCCTCAGGAACCCCGCGTTGCTGGCCAAGATGGCTTCCAGCCTGGACGTTATGACCGGGGGCGGTAGGGTCATCATGACGATTGGCGCAGGCGGGCAGGAAGCTCATTACACCGCCATCGGCACGCCCTTCGGCACTGCTGGCGAGCGCGTGACCGACCTTGAGGACGCCATCGCCATCATGCGAGGTCTGTGGGCCAACGAGACGTTCACGTACGAAGGCAGACAGTTCAGCGTCACCGAGGCCTCATCGCCGCCCAAGCCCCTTGGGACGATACCGTTCATCATCGGCGCCGGTGGTGCCCGAATGCTCAAGTACACCGGTGAGAAAGCTGATGGCTGGATCAAGAACGGCGGCTGGCCTGAGACACATGAGCAGTATCTTGGGCTTCTGGGCCAAGTGGAGGCGGCAGCTGAGGAGGCAGGCCGGGATCCGCGTACCCTCAGGCGTGTGCTGAACGGCACGGGCTACATCGGCGACAAAGACCCGAACGACGTCATCCCTGAGACGATGGGTAGGCGTGGCGGACTGATGGGCAATGCCGACAAGATTCTGGGGATCATCGACGAGTACGTGGAGTTGGGTGTGGACACGTTCCAGCTTCAGTTCCCCGCCGACAACTGGGAAGAGCAGATGAAGCAGTTTGGCGAAGAGGTTATTGCCAAAGTTAAGCGGTAAGCACCACCACTAATCAGCAACGTTGAGGGCTACAGAGGGTTTCCTTCAAGGAACCGACCCTGGTAGCCCTCTGTTGCTGGCTGCTCCAATCGCAGAAACACCAGTTGCATCACACGGGCGTTCTTTGCCACAGTGAAACCACCCTGGTGATAGACCACCATGAGCGCCTGGTACCGACCCCGGTATCCAGCATCGCCAACAGCTCCATGGACGGCCACGCCCGACCGTAACAGGCTGGACCGCGACTGCCCCAACGTCATGATGTCCAGGGGCAGGTTCACAGTCTCATTAAAGGTCACTCTGTAAGCCCCGGGCTCAAGTCGAAGCATGCCGTCCGCCGCAAAGGAGAGGGGTGTGGCCTCTGCAAGGAACCGCTGGGCGTTGGTCTCCCCAAGAATACCCGGCTCACTGAAAGCAGCCACCTCTGCCAACGTCAAATCGAACCCGTTGGGCTGGAGTTGAACAGCCAGGTCTGGATACCCCTCTATCAAGGGCGGGTTCGATTCCAGCATCTCAGCAATGCTGTTTCTATCCAGACCTGCGCTTGTCATAGCATGACCACCTTTGGCTTAGTAATAGAGTTGGCCGTCACGTGAGCCGTCATTTTACGACAATGCGAAGACAAGGCGATTACAGCACATCGAGGCATAGGGGTTCAAGGAGAACCAGAGCGAATTCCAACGGATATCGTGGAGGGGCTAGGGGCGACTCGATTCCGCTTCTTCAAGGGCCTTCATCGCCAGGATCGCCCGGAGGAAGAGCTCCTGAGACCTGTGGAACGATTCTTCCATCCGCGCACGCCGGTTTGTCTGGGCTTGCCGCGCCAGACGCTCCTCCATCTCCTGGAAATTCTGATACTGTCTAAGGAATCGCTCCTGCATCACGTAGCGCTCTCTTGAACTCTTGTTCTCCGTGATGGTGATGAGTCCAGACGCAGGGTCAAGGGTCACACGAATCTGCGGGGTGGCAGGCGCTGTGAAATTGCTTGTGGCGGGCACGGGAGTGGGCAGGACACCGCCCATGAGCACAACTGCGCGGCGTGTGTGGTTCTCCATACGCACCGCAGTCCTCTCCATCACATCCTGGCCCTTGCCGCGGGCCGCCAGCTTCTCAATCTCTTGGGTGCGCTCCTGGGCGAACTTGGCATGGAGTTCAGCCTTGCCCCGGTCTGAGAAGGACACCACCAGGCGGAACCGCTCTTGGGCTTTCTTCACCGGGTAAAGGACCTCGTCCGGGACGCTCCCTGCCGCCGCTGAGGTGGTGGTCCAGCCGCCGAACGCCAACACCATGACAGCGATCATCGCGATTGCCCAGGACTTCGCCAGAGGACGGAAGACACGCCATCGGGGATTACTGCGTTTGGCCTGTTTAGTAGCCCAGGCATCTGTGATGCGACCGAGCCCAAGGCACTGTGCTTCTGCAGACGTCTCGATTGCATCGCCAACCTGTTTGGTCTGCATGGCGAGTCGCAGCAAAGGCTCCAACTCGGCCGCAGCCTCAGGGAATCGCTCAAGACACGCCTCTATAGTGCTTCCTTGCTCAAGAAGCTCCAGGCAGGTGTTCAGTGCGTCTACGTCTTGTTTGTCGCTCATTGTTGCCTCGCTGCGGACTCCGATACTATTGGAAACATGATCCTGCGTAGTGCCCCCAACGCCGAGTGTTGAAGGGCTTTGATGGCGTTCTCTTTGCGATTCATGGCCACGGCTGTTTCCGCTAATGACAACCCTGCTATGAATCGCAATAACACCACCTGTCGCTGAAGCTCGGAGACCTTGTCCAATGCCTCCCGTAACACCTCAACATCCAGGGCCTGAAGCGCCTGCTCCTCCACGTTCTGAGAATCTGGGAGGGCTAATGCCTCATCGAGAGGGATCGGCGGGCCGGACGTGCTCTTTGTGTGCCGTACCCTATCCACGACCAGGTTGTGGGCGATCCTGAACAACCAGGCGGAGAATGGTGGCCCCCTGAACTGGAACTTATCCAGCGAGTTCATCGCTTTCAAGAACACCTCTTGCGCCATGTCCTCGGCCTCTGGTCCGTGCCCTATCCGCGCGGCAACGTATCGATACACCTTTGGGAAGAAGGATTCATAAATGCTCCCAAAAGCCGATAAGTTGCCCTCCTGGGCCGACCGAACCAGTGGCTCGATGTCTTCTTGCACATGGCCTCCGCGAAGGATGTTCTGAGAGCCGTCGATGGTTATCGCTGCCCTGTGCACAATACTATAACGGTTGAGGTGGTCAAAAGGTGAGCAGTGAAATACACCAATTTTGAGGGCAGTTTATCCTGGCTCTTTTCTCGTGGTAAAATTGAGTGCCAGATTCTATAAGGACAACCTATGAGCGCCGTGGAACAAGAGCCACAACAAACTGAATATATGCCCTACTCGCTCCGGCCAATGTTGCCGGACGATACAAAGGCTGTTGCGGAAATAGAGATGGAGGCTTTTCCAACCACCTGGCCTCCCACACCCTTTCGCAAAGAGCTCAGCAATCGGCTGGCCCGGTACCTTGTGTCCTACGTCCCCACGGAAGACGCTGACCTGCCGGAGGCCCCTGAATCCGTTGTTGACATAAGCAAACCCGACTCCCTCCTGAAGCGAATGTTGCAGGGGGTGTGGCCGAGGATAGGCCTGGGGTCTAGGCGCGTTGATTACCAGGACCTGCGGCTTGATTTCATTCCCGGATTTGTGGGCATGTGGTTCATGGCTGACGAGGCGCACATCACCGCAATCGCTGTGCTGGAGACGCATCAACGCAGGGGCATCGGTGAACTCCTGCTCATCGGGTGCATAGAGCTCGCTATCCTCCGCAATGCCGATGTGGTGACGCTTGAGGTCAGAGTCAGCAACACCCTGGCACAGGGTCTCTACAAGAAGTATGGATTTGAGATTGTGGGCTCCAGGAAGAAGTACTACACCGATAACAAAGAAGACGCTCTTATCATGACCACCGGGAAGATCCAGGAGGCCGAGTATCAGCGCGAGCTCCACAAGAAGATAGCGCTGCACGAAGTCCGCTGGGGATTCTCTGAGCGAGTCCTGACAACACCCACCTCTGGAGCCTGACAACCATGTCACATTGATGTCTCAAGGATAAAAGAGTCGTCACAACAGTTAGCAGACTCCAACATCAACGGTCTATGAGAGAGTTCCGCCCCGTGGTTACCGGCTAAAAGTTGATATGAAGATATCAAATTTTGTACGCCTCACGCTTGACAACGCGGGGTACAGGTGGCTATCATACGTTTGGTGTGTCGGCGAATGGAAGGACATATGGAGTACAACGTCGCACAAATGCTGCAGGAACCAATGGGTTCCGTACGGCAATACCAAGTCCAGGAGACATCTATCACCCTGGATGAAGTAGAAGTGAATCGTCTGGAGGGATGGCTGAAGTTTACCCGAACAGACATAGGAATCTGGGTCAAGGGACGTCTCAAAGCAGAAATCTCAGCCCAGTGTAGCCGATGCCTGAGGGATTTTAACTCTCCCTTGAACACAGAAATAGACGAAGAATTTTACCCTGCCGTGGAATTAAAAACCGAAACGGCATTAGCCGAGTCGGTCATGGAAGAAGAATCTTTCAAAATAAGCCCAACGAATGTGCTAGATATAAGAGAAGCCTTCAGGCAGAACATTGTTTCCCGGATGCCAATGAAGTTTCTCTGCAAGCAGGATTGCGCGGGTATCTGTCCAGATTGCGGAGTTGATCGCAACGAAGCCGAGTGTCACTGCGATATTAGGACAGTAGATCCCCGGTGGGAACGTTTGTTAGAACTTCTTCCGTCCACGGGTGAAGGGTCCTAAGAAGGGGCCAATACAGTGGGCGCACAACCTAAAAAACAACTTTCCAAGTCCAAGCAACGATCCCGAGCTTCTCATTTTGTAATGAGTGGGCGTGGGATTTCTTATTGTTCCCACTGTCACAGCTCCAAACTTCCACATCGCATTTGCCCGACTTGTGGGTATTACAAGGACCGGGAAGTTATTTCTGTGCCAATCAGTCAGGAGAGAGGCTAAGCCTTTCCTGCCACCTCCTTCAGCCACCTTATCAAAGTGAATATATGGACCAATTAGGTTCATAGCTGGAAGCAGGAGTTTCTGATGAAGAATTCCATCTTGGGTGACGTCACATCCCCAAGGGTTGCATACGTGTTTCCCGGCCAGGGTTCCCAACACGTTGGAATGGGAAAAGATCTCTATGAACAGTCCCCCGTTGCACGCCAAGTCTTTGACGAGGCAGATAAAGCTCTAGGCATGCCTTTGACTCAGTTGATGTTTGAAGGCCCGGTTGAAGAGCTGAATCTCACTATCAATGCCCAACCAGCCATCCTTACAGCTAGTCTGGCCTGTCTCACGGCAGCGCAAGAGACTGTGGGATCGGAATTCATGCCTCAACCCAACTTTGCCGCAGGGCATAGCTTGGGTGAATACACGGCCCTAGCTGCTACCGGCGTATTAAGCGTCCCAGACGCTGTACGCCTGGTACAGGAGCGGAGCCGTTTGATGCATGAGACGTCACAAAAACAACAAGGCGGTATGGCGGCTGTCCTGGGCCTGGATGAGTTGACCATTGAAGAGATATGCAGAGAGACCGGTGCCTATATCTCTAACGTCAACGCTGAAGACCAGGTAGTCATTGCCGGCGATAAAATAACGCTTGCGAGAGCCATGGACCTGGCCAGCGCACGCGGAGCCAGGCGTCTCATTACCCTTCAAGTCAGCGGAGCATTCCACACAGACCTTATGAAACCATCTGTTGAAGGCATGCGACGGGCAATGGATGAAGCAGAGTTCAATGCGCCCAGCGTACCTATCATTGGTAACTGCGGCGCCAACCCCATTACCACTGGTGACGAGATCAAGGAAGAACTTCTGCATCAAATGTGCAACTGCGTCCAGTGGAGGCGGTCCATGTCTTACCTCTGGGATGCCGGCGTTACGCAGTTCTATGAAATTGGCCCTGGAAAAGTTCTCTCCGGTTTGATCCGTAGGATCTGCCCAGATGCACAGGTCACGGCTGTCAACGATGTGAAAAGCCTGCAATCTCTCGTAAGGTGAATGTAGTGACGTCACAACAGGCGGCAGTTGAAACAATAGCGTGCGATTCCCCCGATGACGAAGAGGATTGGAGTTCAGCGAAACTCCCTCCACGTCGGCGGGCACGAGCCCTCGCACTCCAGGCGCTCTTTGAGTTGGATGCCACTGAGCATCGATTAGAAGATGTGCTTCAAGCTCTCCTAGATGACAGTGACCTGACCGCCTCCGGCGAAGAATTTGCCAGGGATTTGGTGACCGCTGTAGTCCAGGAACATGAACCCCTAGACGTTAAGATTCAGGAGTATGCAACCGCCTGGCCAGTGAACCAGTTGTCATTGGTTGATAGGAGCCTACTGCGCCTGGCTGTGTACGAACTGACCATAGGAAAGACCGCCTCAGCAAAGGTTGTGATTAACGAAGCGGTGGAACTGGCCAAACTGTTTGGTGGAGAGAGTTCCCCCAGGTTCATCAATGGAGTATTGGGCTCCCTACAAGATACGATTAAGGCATGACCAAAATGGGTAAGGAACGAGGAGGACTACGCAATGGCTAGTGTTCATGAACGGGTTAAAGGACTGGTGGCGGAACGACTTGGTGTGGATGATGACAAGGTGACTCCGGAAGCTTCATTCACAGAAGACCTCAACGCCGATTCACTGGATCTGGTTGAGTTGATTATGGCATTTGAAGAAGAGTTCTCAGACGATGATAACTCCCTTGAGATCTCCGACGAAGATGCTGAGCAGATCCGTACAGTTCAGAACGCGGTGGACTTCTTGAAGTCTAAAGGCTCACAAGACAGCTAAACTGCAGCCTGTTGCGTTTCTCGCTTTTTGTCGATTAAAAGACCAGCATCCCTGGCCACGTGTGGGGTGCTGGTCTTTTCTTATGTGCCGACTCGGATACTCTGCTTCGTTGTCCGCCCTATAGCTGCATGATATGATACCCACCGTTCTCAGGCTCTGTATTCCATCTCTGTGAGGTTCTTCTTTAGTGAGTAGCAGCATGGTAGCTCCCTGGAAGCTTGGTGACGCCCTCAGAGGCGTTGCTGTTGTGGTGCTTGGCGGAGCAGGAGTGCTGGTGCTCGCCGTGATTCTTGATGTGGTTGGACTTACCAGCGGTGCCGGAGCATCACTATTGGCCGGTGCGATGTTAGAAGGCCTGATGCTGCTAGCCGCATGGTTCTTCAGCGTCAGGCGCTATCGATGCTCCTTTGAGACTCTAGGGTTTCGGAGTGCCAAGGGGTACAACTTTTGGGTCATCTCCATAATCGCCCTAGTCGCTAGCCTGTTCGTTGGCGGGATATATGTGGTGATCGTGGATGGCCTCGGCGTGGCAATTCTGGAGCCGCCGGACCTCTCGGACAGGTTCGAGAAACCTCAGGGGTTGAGCCGATTGGCGCTGGCGTTCGTTGTTATTGTCATGGCACCCATCGCGGAGGAGACGTTTTTCAGGGGGTTCTTGCTCCAAGGTCTGACTCCCTGGGCAGGCCCCATTGGAGCCGCGATTGCCTCTTCGGTACTTTTCTCGCTGAGCCACGGGTCCATAGGGATGCTGATACCGGTGTTCCTATCAGGCATGATCCTCGCGGGGACGTTTATGAAAACTAAATCGCTGACTCCGGGCATTTTCGCGCACAGCATGCAAAATTCTCTAGCATTTACGATAGCGTTCTAAGGTGGAATTATGGGTTGGAAACATATAGAAACTGAGCTTAAACGAGGGTCTATGAGTGACCCCGTTCGAGTTGTTCCCTTTGTGACTGTAGGCTTCCCTGACGTGGAGGCGACGCTGGAACTGGTCCCCGCTCTGGAACAGGCAGGAGCCGCCGTCATTGAGTTGGGGGTTCCCTTCAGCGATCCCCTTGCCGAGGGCCCGACCATTCAAAAATCGAGCTTCCACGCATTGAGTCAGGGCGTGACTCTGGCAGACTGTCTTGAGGTTGCTGCGGAGTCGCGTCGACGAGGTGTCCGCGTTCCACTGGTGTTGATGGGATACTACAATCCGTTTCTGGCATTCGGTCTTGAAGCGGTGGCTGAAGCAGCTCAGAAATCTGGTGTGGACGGGTTCATCATCCCTGACCTACCGGTGGATGAAATGGGCCCGATGTTGGAAGCGTGCCAGCGATACGAGATCGCCTTGATACCGTTGCTTGCTCCAACCAGCACAGACGAACGCATCAAAGAAGCCTGCGCCACCGCCCGGGGGTTCATCTACTGCGTGGGTCTGTTGGGTGTTACAGGGGCAAGGGCTGAGCCATCGCCAGAGGCTGCGACGTTGGTGCAGAGAGTCCGAACCCACACCTCACTGCCACTGACGGTGGGCTTTGGAATATCCCGTAAAGAGCATATTGAGGCGCTGGCTGACATTGTTGATGCGGTCGCGGTTGGCAGTGCACTGGTGGACGTTATCGCAGACGCAGCGCACGGTGAGCGAATCACGAAAGTAAAAGCCTTCATGGAAGGGCTTGGAGCCACATCGCAGACAACAGGGGGAGCACACTAAATGGTCATGATGTGCCGGGGATTCCGCGGTGCCACTACGGCTTCTGCCAACACCAAAGCTGCCATCAATGATGCAACGGAAGAGATGTTGCGGACGCTGGTGGACGCCAACGATATTGATGTGGACTCCATTGCCGCCGCCAGCTTCTTCGTCACGCCGGACCTGAACGCTGAGTACCCCGCGTCGGTGGCTCGCCGTCGCCTGGGTTGGACGTATGTGGCATTGACGGATTCAGTTGCGATCGATGTGCCGTACGGCCTGCCCATGTGCATCCGAGTGTTGATTTTGGTGAACACGGAAAAGCGACCTGAAGAGATCAAGAACGTCTATCTTCGGGGTACTGAACACCTTCGGCAGCGCAGCGTCCCGGGTTCCTAGCTTCACTGTGTTTGGTTGACCTTTTAAAGCCGTAGTTTGCAACCTACCGTGCGTTCACGGATACTGGTATGTAGCGAACCTTAAATGCGAATTTCTTTGTTTAATCGTTGATGGAGCAAAACCATGATTGTTGTGATGAGACAGGGCTGCACGGACGCTGAGATTGAGGCTGTCCAGACCGCCATTGAGAGTAAACCGGGTATCAGGGCTCCCATTTGGCGCGGTGAAGAGCGCTCAGTCATTGGTGTTCTGGGGAGTATCTACCCGGAACTGCAGACAGAGTTGCAGCAACTCCCTGGCGTCGTCGAGGTGCTTCGAGTCTCCAAGCCGTACAAGCTTGCCGGGAGGGATTTCCACCCGGACGATACGCTCATCAAGGTAGGAGATGTGACCATCGGCGGCGACGAGGTGGTGGTCATGTCCGGTCCTTGCTCCGTTGAGGGCGAGGAGATGATGATGGATACCGCGCACATGGCACGCAAGGCTGGTGCGCGGATACTTCGTGGGGGTGCGTTCAAGCCTCGCTCATCGCCGTACAGCTTCCGAGGCATGGGAGTAGAAGGCCTGAAGTTGCTGGCCAAGGCTCGAGAAGAAACGGGCCTACCCGTAGTCACTGAAGTTATGACTGCAGAGGACGTGAAGGTGGTTGCGGAGTACGCCGATATCCTTCAGGTGGGTGCGCGCAACATGCAGAACTTCATCCTGCTGGACGAGGTTGGCAAGATCAACAAGCCGGTCCTGCTCAAACGCGGGTTCGCCAATACCTATGAAGAACTGCTCTTGTCCGCTGAGTACGTCATGGCCGGGGGCAACCAAGAGGTCATCCTGTGCGAGCGCGGTATCCGCACCTTTGAGGACTACACGCGGAACACGTTGGACCTGGCTGCGATACCCGTGCTGAAGCGGTTGAGCCACCTTCCCATCATCGCGGACCCAAGCCACGGGACCGGTCGCTGGCACCTGGTGGAACCAATGGCGTTGGCCGCCGTGGCTGCAGGGACCCACGGTCTGATTATTGAAGTGCATCCAAACCCGGACAAAGCCCTCTCAGACGGGCCCCAATCCCTCACCTTTGAGAACTTCCAAAAGCTGATGGATGGTGTCCGTTCTATCGCAGCAATAGTGAGCAAAAAGGTAGCCCCTATGCTGGCATAAAGTAGGGCTTATCGGGACATTTGCTATGGAGTACCAAGGGTTGGACTCCATAGGTGGCCCATGCTAGGATTCGCCCGCCATCTTCCGTAAGGAGTTCATAGCCTTTGGGCTTCACTAGCCTATGAGCGTACTGGATGAGTTAGCCCGACTCCATACAACAAACCCTACCGTCATCACGGTAGGCATGTTTGATGGCGTGCATAAGGGACACCAGTACCTCATGGGTTGCCTTAAGGAAGCGGCGGCCCGCCAGGGTTTCGCCAGCGGCGTCATCACTTTCACCAACCACCCTCGCTCCGTCATGCGGCCTGACGTCCGTGTACCACTGCTCACAACGCCGGAAGACCGTTTGCGCCTGATCTCAGAACAGGGCGTGGATCTGGTGGTTCCTTTGAGTTTCACCCCTGACCTCTCATACCTCAGAGCCCGCGAGTTTGTGGAACTTCTCAGGGAAACGTTGAACATGCGAGGCCTGGTTGTCGGCCCGGACTTCGCCTTTGGGTATCAGCGGGAGGGGACAGCAGAACTCCTGACCCAGCTTGGCAAAGAGATGGACTTCACGATGGAGGTTGTTAAACCCGTGAAGTTTGAAGACCGCATCGTGAGCAGCACCGCGGTGAGAGCCTGCGTGCAGGGGGGGGAGATGGAGGATGCTTCGTGGATGTTGACCAGACCCTTCATCCTGGCTGGATTCGTGGTGGAAGGGGATCAGCGCGGCCGCCAGATTGGGTTTCCTACCGCAAACGTTGATATAGAACCCAGTATCATCACCCCTGCGGACGGAATCTATGCCACATGGACCCAGGCCGACGGAAAGACTTACGCATCGGCAACGAACATCGGCTTTAGGCCTACCTTTGGGGGCGGCGGTCGTCAGGTGGAGACACACCTCTTCGATTACAGTGGTGACCTCTACAACGCGAGGATTCGGGTAGCCTTTGCCCGCAAGCTGCGAGACGAGGTGAAGTTCAACGGCGTGGACGACCTGGTCAAACAACTCCACGAGGATGTTGCCCAGGCCAAGGTCGTCCTCGCAGAGAACGAATCAATGCTTCCTTCCGGCTGGTAAGATAGCTGCTGCATACGGATGCCCTTCTGCCGTACAATGTCCCCACTGATTTCACAACACGATTGAGGTTCTGATGCCCTTATCTGAAAAAACACTGAACATGGTCACCCAACGCGGGGTAGCGGAAATCATTGATGAAAATGAGTTCCGACGCCTCCTGCAAAAAGGAGAGCCCCTTCGACTCAAAATGGGGTTTGACCCCTCCAGTCGCGATATCCATCTTGGCCACGTCGTAGGTCTGCGGAAGCTCCGCCAGCTCCAGGACCTTGGGCACAAAGTCGTGCTCATCGTAGGGGACTGGACGGCACAGATCGGCGACCCAAGCGGCCAATCGGTCACGCGCCCGGTGCTGACCCATGAAGACGTGATTGCAAACGCTGAGACGTACCTGCGGCAGTTCTTCAAAGTGGTGGATGAAGCCCAGACGGAAGTTGTCTGGCAGAGTGAGTGGTTTGGGAAATTCACCCTGACCGATGTGGTGAAGCTGACGGGCACTTTCACCGTGGCACAGATGCTGGCTAGGGACGACTTCCGCAAGCGGTTTGATCAGAACCGACCCATCGCCATAACGGAGTTGCTATACCCCCTACTTCAGGCGTACGACTCTGTGATGGTCAAGGCCGATGTGGAATTCGGTGGGACTGATCAGAAGTTCAACCTGCTGATGGGGCGAGAGCTTCAGGAGATGCGTGGCCAGCGACCGCAACAATGTTTCATGGTGCCCATCCTGGAGGGCACGGACGGCGTCAAGAAGATGAGCAAGAGCGTTGGCAACTACATCGGCGTGGACGAGCCACCACAGGAGCAGTACGGCAAGGTGCTTTCGCTGCCGGACAATCTCATCGCTTCATACTTCACGTTGCTTACCGATACACCGTTGGCGGAAATCCAGGCGATGGGTGAAGAAATGGCCAATGGGACGGTGAACCCCATGGAGTACAAGAAGCGGCTGGCACGGGAGATTGTGGAGCAGTTCTGGTCGGTTGACGAGGCACAGGCCGCCGAGGATCACTTCGAGCGCACGGTGCAGCGTCGTGAAGCCCCGGAAGACATACCCACGCTCCGTTTCGCTTCCACCAGCAACGGCTTGCTAACAATCTTCGCTGACAGCGGCGAGAGCGAAGTGGCTTTGGCAGCGCCGCCCGCCGACTTGATTCACGCCCTTGGCCTCGCGGCCAGCAAGGCGGAGGCTAAGCGCCTCGTCGCCCAGGGCGCGGTGGAGGTGGACGGCGAGCGTGTGACCGATGCGCTGCCTATCCGCGATGGGGCCGTAGTGAAGGTGGGGAAGCGCAGGTTCGTTCGTTTGGTAGAGGACAAGAGCTAAGCGTCTCAACTCTATTCTCTCCACCAATAATTGGGCGACGTTTTTCGCCCTAATAGATTGGTTGGCCCTTTATTCTCCCCTGACTATGTGCTAACATTCACAACCGAACACCCCTGTTTATTCAGCGAGGAGGCTTTCTGTGAATTTGCGCATTCCCGGGCCTACGCCATGCCCTGAAGATGTCCTTCAGGCAGGGGCCCAGCAGATGATTGACCACCGTGGCCCTGAGTTCAGGGACATGATCGGCAGGATTCACTCAGGTCTCCAGACCGCCTTTCAGACCAAGAACGATATTGCCATCCTCACCTCCTCAGGTACCGGCGCCATGGAAGCGGCAGTCATCAACACACTGTCAGCGGGCGATCGGGTGCTGAGTATAAGCATCGGCGTGTTCGGAGACCGCTTCGCACAGATTGCAGAGGCTTATGGCGTGGACGTGGTCAAGCTTGGTGTCGAGTACGGCGATGCGGCAGACCCGGCGGAGATCGGCAAAGCCCTGGCCGCCGATGCCTCCATCAAGGCCGTGCTCATCACCCACAATGAAACTTCAACAGGCATCACCAACGATCTCGCTGCCATTGCCAAAGTGGTTCGCGAGTATGATCGATTGACCTTAGTGGATGCCATAAGCAGTGTTGGCTGCATACCGGTACAGATGGATGCATGGGACCTGGACGTGGTAGTCACCGGTTCACAGAAGGGCTTCATGGTGCCGCCTGGACTGGCTTTTGCCGCAGTGGGCCCCCGGGCTCTTGAAGCCGCCAAGACTGCGACGCTTCCCCGATTCTACTTTGAGTTCAGCCGTGCGTTCACCTTGCAAGCACAGGGCCAAACACCCTGGACGCCTGCAGTATCCGTCATGTTCTCCCTGGATTTGGCGCTGAAGAAGATGATGGCGGATGGCATGGGCGCGGTGTACGAGAAGCACGCCCGCGTTGCCAACGATGTCCGGAACGGCATGAAGAAGCTGGGACTTGAATTGTTCCCCAATGATGAGAAGTACGCCTCTGATACGGTGACTGCGGTCAAGGTACCAGAGGGTGTAGAGCTTTCGGCGTTGCGTGGTAAACTTCGCAATGACCGGGAAGTCGTGGTTGCTGGCGGCCAGGGGTCTCTCAGCGGCAAGATCTTCCGCGTAGGCCACATGGGCCACATCACGGACGAAGATGTTGACGACGTCATGGCCTCGCTCAAAGCAGTGCTCCCTGAATTAGGATTTCCGGTCACCGCCTAGCTAGGTCGACTAGCAAAACGAGAAACAAAAACCCTGCATCTACGGCCCGCGACCCATTCAGGGAAGCGGGTCTTTTGCTCTAAAAAGGCAGGGAATAAGGAGTCCATGTGAAGGTTCTTGTTGCAGACCCCCTACACCAAGAAGGACTGGTCCTGCTTGAGGCAGAACCCGATGTCACTGTAGAGATACGGTTGAAGATGACGCCGGAGGAGCTTGTGGAAGCCGTAGCAGGCTTTGATGCGCTCATTGTACGAAGCGAGAGCCGGGTCACTGCCGCTGTCATCGAAGCGGGCACCAACCTCCGCGTAGTCGGCAGGGCCGGCGTGGGTGTCGACAACATCGACCTCGAGGCCGCCACTCGCAAGGGCATCGCGGTGGTCTATGCCCCCACAGGCAACACCATCGCAGCAGCGGAGCACACCATCGCACTCATGATGTCCATGTCCCGGCATATCGCTGAAGCCAACGCCTCCATGCGCCAGGAGCAATGGAACCGGTCTCAGTTCATGGGTGTTGAGGTCAAAGGCAAGACCCTAGGAGTCATAGGGCTTGGCCGAGTGGGTTCAGAGGTTGCCAAGCGGGCATTAGGCCTGGAGATGCACGTGCTTGGGTATGACCCCTACCTGGTACCAGAGCGCGCCGCCCGATTGGGTGTAGAGATTGCTGAGTTTGATGCCATGCTGGCCGCGTGCGACTTCCTGACGCTGCACACGCCGCTGACGGATACCACGAAGAGCCTCATCGGTGCCCGAGAGATGGCGCTGATGAAGCCTACCGCTCGAATCATCAACGTAGCCCGGGGCGGTTTGGTCGACGAGGATGCGCTGATTCAGGCGCTTGACGCTGACAAACTGGCTGGTGCTGCCATTGACGTGTTCCCCAAAGAGCCTCTGGAGGATTATCGAATTGCTCTCCACCCCAAGATTGTTGCAACGCCACACCTTGGCGCATCGACAGTGGAAGCCCAGGCTGCAGTTACACGAGAAGTTGTTGAGCAGGTGCTCACGGTTCTGCAGGGGCAGCCTGCGCGATTCACAGTGAACGTGCCCTTTGTGGCGCCTGAAGTCCAAGACCTGATCGAACCCTTCCTGGATGTTGCGGTAACAGTCGGCAAGGTGGCAATCCAACTTGCGAATGGGCAGCCCTCCTCCGTAACTATCGAGTACCAGGGCGAAATCGCTGGTGGTGAGTCGGGGACTTTGAAAGCTGCTGTATTGATGGGACTCCTTCAGCCAGGCACTGAAGACCGGGTAAACCTGGTGAATGCTGCATTTCTCGCAGAGGAGCGTGGTCTTAAGGTCACGGAGACGAAGGACACTGTGCCCCAACAGTTCACCAACGAGGTTACTGTGCATCTGGCCACCACTGGCGGGGAAGTCATCGTTGGCGGCACCTACCTCAGAGGTCGCCCTCACGTAACTCGAATCGGCGAGCATCTGGTAGATGCGGCAGTGGATAGCCCGTATCTCTTGATCGTTGAGAACCTTGACCGTCCGGGCATGATCGGTTCGGTAGGGCAGGTTGCAGCCAAGCACGATATCAACATTAGCTTTATGGAAGTTGGTAGGGTGGAAGCTAGAGGGGGCAACGCCACAATGGTTGTGGGCCTTGATGATCCTATGGATGAGGGTGCGCTGGCTGAGTTGGAAGAGAATCCCCACATCACATCAGTGCGACTCGTACGGATGTAGTCTCCCAGCCTAGAGAATTCCCTTTGTATACTGTTTCCTAGCTCATGGCCCCCTGGTACACTGACCAGAACACGCTGAAATGTCGTTGGAGGGAAGCCAGGGAACATGGCAGACACTATTGCTTACATCTGCCCTGAATGCGGTACCGGCCACACCCAGTGGATGGGCTTTTGCTACATCTGTGGGTCTGGTTCTCCGCTAGAAGAAGCCCCTCCCCCAACCCCACAGTCGTCCTCGCCTTTCGTCCCGCCCAGTGCAACCACCTCAACCTGGACACCGCGTGGTACCAACGGACCTATGGAGCTTTCCGAGGTATCGCTGGAAGACACACCTCGTATCATTCTGCCCTACCCGGAAATGAACCGTGTGTTGGGCGGCGGGCTGGTGCCCGGCTCTGTGGTGCTACTGGCAGGTGACCCGGGTATCGGGAAGTCGACGCTCATGTTGCAGATAGCGGGTGCCCTCGCCCCGGCGAAGCTCGTCGACGATGCGCGAGGCTCGGTGCTGTACGTGTCCGGGGAGGAATCAGCGACACAGGTCCGACTCCGTGCTGAGCGACTCGGCATTGACGGCCGCAACCTGCTCTTGTTGAACGAAACCTCAGCAACCGACGTTCTCGGTTGGATGGACAAGACGGAACCTACAGCGGTGCTTGTGGACTCCATTCAGACGCTATACACGGACGCCTCAACGACTGCCCCAGGAAGCGTGACGCAGATACGCGAAGGCGCACGACTTCTGATGGGCTGGGCCAAGGCCAACCGGACGCCTGTCATCATCGCCGGGCATGTGACCAAAGAGGGCGATGTAGCCGGTCCCCGGGTGTTGGAGCACATGGTGGACGTGGTCCTCTACCTTGAGGGCGACCGCACCAGTGAACTCAGGATTTTGCGGAGCGAGAAGAACCGGTTCGGCTCCACTGACGAGGTGGCACTCTTCCAGATGGAAAGCACCGGACTCGTCGAGGTGTCAGACCCCTCCGGCCAGATGCTCTCACAGCGTAAAGGGCCCATCGTTGGGTCGGTGGTAACGCCGGTGTTGCAGGGTACTCGACCGATGCTGGTTGAAGTCCAGGCGCTGACTGCTCCGGTGGTGGGGCCGACGCCCCGTAGAGTGGCGAACGGCATGGAAGGCAACCGCCTTGTGCTGCTGGCCACCGTGTTGAGTCGGCGGGCGGGGATACCTCTGGGTGGCCAGGACATTGTGGTGAACGTGACCGGCGGACTGAAGGTCAATGAGGCCAGCGCAGACCTGGCTACGGCCCTCGCCATCGCCTCAAGCTTCAGAGACCAGCCGTTAGAGACTGATGTGGTGGCTCTGGGCGAAGTAGGCCTGGGTGGGGAGGTTCGCCCGGTAGCGCAGATGGGGCGTCGCTTACAGGAAGCTGCTCGGTTGGGTCTTCGGCGTGCTGTGGTTCCGGAAGCCGCCGAGATTGATTCGGCTGACATGAATGGAATGGAGATCATCCCCGTGGCCACGTTGATGCAGGCGATACACGCGTTGTTCCCGCGAGCGCGCTCGACAGGACGGGGGGAGCGTGCATCGGTAGCGACTGAAGGGGAAGGCGAAGCATGACCGATATCGCGGCAAAAAAGCAGCGACTGGACGACATCCTAAAAGAGATGGACTCGGTGCTCGTCGCGTTCTCCGGTGGCGTGGACAGTACGCTGCTGGCGGTAGCTGCCCAGGACGTGCTTGGCGATCGCTCCCTCGCTGTGACGGCTGCATCGCCATCGCTGGCGCCGGAGGAGATGGAAGAAGCCGTAGCAATGGCGCAACAGTTCGGCTTCCGGCACCGGGTGATTGAGACCCATGAGATGGACGACTCGCGATACGCCGCCAATGATTCTCAACGATGCTTCTTCTGCAAAGTGAACCTGTACACAGAGCTTCAACCCATCGCCGATGCTGATGGCTTTACATGGATTGCAAACGGCACCAACATCGACGACCTTGGCGACTATCGCCCGGGCATTGCCGCAGGGAAAGAGCACGGCGCACGTAGCCCACTGGTAGAGGCTGAGCTGACCAAAGACGATGTCCGCGAACTTTCGCGACTCCGTGGCCTACCCACATGGGATAAGCCTGCACAGGCCTGTTTATCGTCGAGAATCCCCTACGGCACCATGGTCACGGTTGAGGCGCTGACACGCATCGCCCGGGCGGAATCGTACCTGAGAGGGTTAGGGTTCAAGCAGTTGCGGGTACGCCATCACGACACCATCGCACGCATTGAGCTTGGCGCTGAAGAGTTGGCGAGCATGAACGATGAAACGACACGTCGAGGCGTTGTGGATCACTTCAAAGCCCTTGGTTATCTCTATGTTACCCTTGACCTTGCCGGGTACCAGATGGGTAGCCTGAACACAGTCCTTGGGAAGCAGACGAAAACATGAAGAACATCATCCTCACAGGGTTCGCTGGCACGGGCAAGACAGTAGTCGGCCAGGATGTGGCGGTGCTCCTTGGTTGGACGTTTGTAGATACTGACGATGTGCTGGAGCGACTTGCTGGAAAGAGCGTCGAAGCGGTGTTTGCCGACGACGGCGAGGCAGCGTTCCGCGCCCTGGAGTCCAAGGCGTTAATCGAAGTATGTAAAGACGACAAGCAGGTCATCGCCACCGGCGGCGGCATGGTGATAGACCCGGCCAACCAGACCCTGATGAACGAGTCGGGCTTTGTGGTTTGTCTGGAGGCCAGCCCCGAGACAATCATCCAACGCCTCTTCTCAGCGACTTCTGAAAACGAGACCGTGCGACCCCTCCTGCAGGGCGATAACCCGTTGAAACGCGCTCTGGAGTTGAAGGCGGGCAGGCAAGCAGCATACGCCGAGGCCCAGTGGACGGTGCACACGGACAAGCTTGGTGTGCAGGACATCGCCCGGGAGGTCGTTCGCGCTTCCAGGATGTTCGGCGCGGAAACCGATTCGCCTGAGTCAGCCCACGCAGGCGACCTGGCGGCGACCGTTCGGTCTGCCACCGGCCCATGCCCAGTCTACGCAGGAACAGGCTTAATCGACGACATCGGTACGCTGTGTCGCAACGCGGGGCTTACCAGCACCGCCTACGTCATATCTGATAGCAATGTCTTCAACACCCACGGGCGTAAAGTGCAGATGTCTCTTGAGGCTGCCGACATCCCCGTGCACACCTTCGTTGTTCCAGCTGGTGAGACATCCAAGTCAGTGGAGACGTTAGAGGCTTGCTACCAGTGGCTCGCAGAACGCAGAGCAGAGCGTGGCCACTTCATCGTCGCGGTAGGCGGCGGCGTCATAGGCGACCTGGCGGGGTTCACTGCAGCTACGTTCAATCGCGGCCTACCAGTCGTGCAGGTGCCGACATCTCTGGCGGCTATGGTGGATGCTTCAATAGGCGGCAAGACGGCCATCAACCTCTCTGCCGGTAAGAACCTGGTGGGAGCGTTCCATCAGCCGCGCATGGTGCTGGCCGACGTGGATTCGCTGGTATCGCTTCCAGAGCGCGAGCGTGCTGCAGGCTGGGCCGAGGCCGTGAAACATGGCTTGATACTGGATGCAGACCTGTTCCGGACCTTTGAGGAGCATGCCGAAGCAATAACGAACCTTGAACAGCCGCTGACTTCGGAAGTGGTCAGACGGAGCATGGCGGTCAAAGCTGACGTTGTGACCAGGGACGAACGTGAGACCCTGGGGCTGCGGATCCTGCTGAACTACGGCCACACCATCGGACACGGGCTGGAGACAGCAACGGAATACGGCACACTGCTTCACGGCGAGGCTGTGGCCATCGGTATGACGGCTGCGGTGCGCATTAGTAGGGGCATGGGGCTCATCGGCGACGATGTGGTGGATCGTCAGGACAAGGCGTTGAAGCTCTACGGCCTACCGACAAGGATGCCCGGTGCCGACCGTGAGGCTGTTCGACGTGCAATGAGCGTCGACAAAAAGACGACCGCGGGAAACATACGGTGGGTGTTGCTTGAAGGGATCGGTCACGCTGTGACTCGCAATGATGTGCCGGAAGACCTGGTTCAGGCTGCTATAGCCGACGTGACCTAGAGCTTATTTGAAATGCATTTCAGGGGCAGTCCAGAGGGGTTTCCCATCTGGCAAGGAGTTTGGGGGATGTGCCCCCAAAGCCTAAAAAAACCTCCCCCTTTCCCTATTAGGGAGAGGGGGATACAGGGGGAGAGGGAACTCCCAGATAACAACTAGCGGAACATGTCCAAGGACGCGTCCCGGATTAGCGTCTTAGACCCCTCGGCTGATTCCTCATACTGGAACCCTCTCACCAACGTCACCGGAATCTCCTGGTTCTTTCCTGTGACCAACTCCGCAGCGCCTGTGACCTCATCGGCAACCGCCGCAACGGATACCCTCAGCGTGCGTCCGAACTGGTCTGCCTCGCCTCGATAGTCCTTCAGCGGATCCATGCCGGCCGTACCTATGGCGATGTCCGTGGTGCCGTCCCGCCAGGGTCTACCGAATGTGTCTGAGATGATGACGGCTACGGTGTGTCCGATACGCTGCCTGATCTCCTCTCGAATCCTCTCGGCGGAAGCGTCCGGGTCTTTGGGCAGGAGGCACAGCATGTCTTCCCCGGGCACGTTTGAGGCATCTACACCGGAGTTGGCGCAGATGAAGCCGTGTTTGGTCTCTGTGATGAGCACGCCGTGATCCATTCGCACAATGCGTTTGCTCTCCTGAAGCACCACCTCAACATGTCGGGCATCTTTGTCCCAATCGGCGGCCATGGTCTTCGCCAACTCAGAGGGCTCCACCGTTTTCAGGTCCACCAGAGCGCCTTCTGTTTTGGACACGATCTTTTGGGTGACGACGACGATATCCCTGTCCTCTATAGGCGTGCCCTGGGTCTCAGCAGCCTTCAGGATGAGGTCCGCAAGGTCGTCGCCCTCTTTGACTTCAGGCATACCTGTGACACCAATGACGCGAAACTCCGGGTAGGTGGGCAAAACGGCCTCCTGGGATTTGGTGAATGTGACCCTTGAGACTCTACTGGTAGCTGGCGGTTACCGCAAGAGGCCCGCGTAAGCACAGAAGAGCTAGGTAGTCGGGTTTGGTTAGTGCGTCTCGGCGCGCTTGGCCTCTTCCCACAACGCATCCTTCTCTTCCATAGACATGTCCTTCACTGAACGGCCTTGGGCGCGGGCGCCTGCCTCAATGTGGGTGAACCTACCGTAGAAACGGTCGTTTGCCCCACGGAGAGCGCTCTCAGCGTCTATATCCAGCCATCGAGCCACGTTCACCAGGGATAGGAGGATATCGCCGAACTCGTGCTCCTTCTCGGCCTTGGTCTGTGCCTCTTCCAGTTCCCCGATCTCCTCACGGACCTTATCGAGAACGCCGGAGATGTCGTCCCACTCAAAGCCCGCCTGTGACGCCCTAAACGTGATGGACTGGCTATACCCTAGAGCGGACATCGCTTTGGCTACGCCGTCCAACACGGAGACCTTTTCTCCCCGCTCCTTCTTTTTTATTTCCTCCCAGTTGGCCTCAACCTCCCGGGCATCCTTGACCACCACATCGCCGAAGACGTGGGGGTGCCGCCGTACCAGCTTCTCATTGATGTGCTTGAACATGTCCGCGTCCGTGAAATCCCCGTTCTCCTCAGCGATCTGGCAATGGAACACGATCTGCATCAGCACATCGCCAAGTTCCTCCGACAGGGACTCCGGGTCGCCTGCATCCAGCGCTTCAAGGGCTTCGTAGCACTCTTCAAGCAGGTTGCGGCGTAACGTCGTGTGGGTCTGTTCCTGATCCCACGGACAGCCGTCAGGCGCCCTCAACCGGGAGATAATGTCCCGAAGGCCCTGGTATGAATCCGGGTGCTGGGGTTGTGTATCCATAGCAATGTTCCTTTTTGAGAGATGGGCCAATTATACTGATGGAGAAGTTAGACGAATAGGGAAGCAATGACGGAATCTACCTCAGGGATTAGAAGCAAGTGGGAACAGGTATCGCCGACGTTGTTTCGATGGGCGGGTGTTGCCTTCCTCATCGCTATGCCGATCTTCATCCTGACGCTCAATGTCCGGGTTGCGTTCAACTCATCGTGGGTGTACTCGACTGGCTTCGATAGGAACAATATCGAGCAGCGGACTGGTGTGCCGGACGCGGAGCTTAACCGCATCGCCGACGAGTTTATTGACTACTTCGGCAACGATGATGAATTCCTGAACATACAACTCTACGACCAGGAGCTCTTCAACACGCGAGAGATCATTCACATGAAGGACGTCAAAGTCCGGGTGCAGTGGATGTACATCCTGACGTATATTGCGGGAGCGGTGCTTGTGGGCTACCTGGTGTGGGGTTTTGCGCGAGGTGGGAGGGGGTTCCTGGAGCCTGCGCTTCGCCGTATCCGCAGGAGCGGACTGTACACCATAGTGTCATTGGCTACAGCGGGCATTATTGTAGGGATCGCGTTTGATTTCTTCTTCACCCTGTTCCACGAGATACTGTTCAGAAACGATTTCTGGTTGCTTGATCCCCGTCGCGACTTCCTGGTCGTCATGTTCCCTGAGCAGTTCTGGTTTGAAGCAACGTTGCTTGTAGCATTCGCCACGGTGGTGATGGCGTTGTTGCTGGCAGGTGGTAGTTGGTGGGGGTTGAGCAGATTGCAGGGGAGCAGTGACGTAGACGACTAGGTCGGGAGTATGCCTAAGGTGCGTTGACCGCTACTAACTTCGTGGCGAGCAGTTCCAAGAATGCGTCCGACTTGCTATTCAAATCCAGCAGGGTAACTGGGAGTGGAGCTTCATCGAAGGCGGTTTGAGCATCTCTCAAGGATTCCCAGGCCGCCACTAGTTCAGCGTCGTCGGTGGCGGCTACTGCCATATCAACTCCTTGTGGGACCGTTCCTTTGCCCTCAGTTCCGTGATTCCACCAGGCAATGAAGACGTTGCCCACTGTTGCGTATGCAAGTTTCTTTGTCCTCTCCGCTACGGTCAAATCTAGGACGCTTTCCAGTGTCAGGAGTGATGCCTGGTTGTTGGCCACTCCTTCCGCATTGGTAGTAGAAGCGCTATCTAACGCGTTTTGCAGACTGGCGAGGGAGCGCTTAAGCTCTGCGACTTTGGCCTGTTCCACCTGGATGTCACGCGTGGATGTTGATGCGGACGTGGTTACGTTGTCCAGGCCGTTTTTTTATTACTACCACATCTGCCTGAGTCCTGGCGATGGATGCTTCAATAGATGCAAGGGTGCTCCGGAGTTCTGCTTCTACAACCGTTGCTTCTGAGCTGGTGGCGACTTTAGCCATGTCCCCTTGCAGTTGGCCAACATCCGCGCCAAGTTGTTGCAAGCTCCTCAGGTTGGTGTCCATATCAACCTGGGTTTCCGCCATCTTGAGGGTAAGGACGCTGGCCGCCAATTCTGCGTCACTGGCGTCGTTTCCGTTGGAGACCGCTGTGTACAACGCCGCTATAGATATCGCAGGAACCGCTATCAACGTCAGGAACGTGAGGCCGCCGTGGCCCTGCTCCCTCCGATGAGTATGTTCAATCGCCCTGATTGCCATATATAGATTTATCCAAGTCTTAAATTCACACTTAATTCACACCAAAAATAATAACGACGTACCCTAATCCTGGTCAATTGAAATCCGTTGCTGCCCAAAGGCGTGCATACCTTAAACGAATCACCGCTACCTTTGGTTCATATGGGTGAGGTGTGAACTATCAGTATGCCATGAAATGAGGCGACATAAATCCATCGGAAGAATGAATAGTGAACTAAGAGAGGTTCAAACCGTAGCTCCAACGGGTGATGGGCTATGTGTAAGGAAAGCGCAAAACAAAAACCCCCGGAGTTCCGGGGGCTTTCAGATTAACGAGTTGGTCTTGGTTAGCTGCAGCCGCAAGCGCCGCCACAGCAGGCACCGCCGCCGCCCATCGGGCTAGGCATCGGCTCACCACCGGCTCCAACACTCACAGCAGCAAAGACGGAGAGCACGCGGTGCCCCTCGCCGCCACAGGTTGGGCAGGTTGCCGGATCGGCACCCTTGGACATAGTCCGGAGCACTTCAAACTTCTCTTCACAGGGGTTACAGAGATACTCGTACAACGGCATAATGTCCTCCTCAAATTCCTGAACAAGTTGATTCTATATGATACGGTTTTCCAAGGTCAACCCAATTCATCGCCCAGTATCCTTGATGCCATTCCTAGGGAACGGTACAATGGGCCGAACGGCAGTATACCTAATAAGAGGGTGGTTTCAGCATGGCTCTATCTCCAACACATATCCAGGAAATGCTTACCGGGTTCTGGGTATCCAAGGCATTGTTCACCGGTGTTGAGCTGGGTCTGTTCGACGAACTGGCCAAAGGCCCTGCCAGCGCAGAAATTCTAGCGTATCGTTTGCGGCTCCACCCCGGAGCGTTGGAACGACTCATGAACTCGTTGGTAGCGCTAGAACTCATCACCAAAGAAAATGGCCGTTTCAGCAACACTGAAGAGACATCTCAGTATCTGGTGAAGGACCAGGGTTCCTACCTTGGCGGTCAGGTTGAGCACCTCAGCCAGCTCCATTGGCGGCTCTGGCAGTTGCTCCCGGGTGCCATCAGAGAGAACACGCCTCGAGTGAGAGAGGTCTTCGGCCCTGGCTTCGATATGTTGGAATCGGTTTACGCCGAACCTCAGCGACTTCGAGGGTTCGTTCAGGGTATGCACAACCTGACTGTTGCGGACGCTCAGGAGATTGTGGACGCCTTTGACTTTGGTCCCTTTAACACCCTGTTGGACGTAGGCGGGACCTCCGGAGCACTGGTCATTGCGGCCTTAAAGAAACATGAAAAGCTGAAGGGCATCGTGTTTGAGCAGCCTGCCGTGTGCGCGATTGCCGACGATTACCTCAAGCAGTACGAAGTGGACGATAGAGCGAAGACCCACCCGGGGGACTTCTTCCAGCGAGGTAGTCTTCCCCTTGATGCCGATGTCATTACGTTGGGTTGGATACTCCACGATTGGCCTGAGGACCAATGTAAGGTGATCCTTCAGCATTGCTTCGATGCGCTACAGCCAGGGGGCACCATTCTGGTCTGTGAGAAGCTGCTCAATGAGACCGGTACCGGGCCGCTGCTCACTACGTTGATGGACCTCCATGCGCTGGTATCCACGGGAGGGCAGGAGCGATCCGCTGCCGTGTATCAACAGTGGCTAGAAGAAGCCGGGTTCACCGGTACGGAAGTTCGCCTGCTGGAGGGTAACCGAGACCTGGTGATCGCACACAAACCGTAAGCCTTAGGCCAGTGCTCCTATCCCCTCAGTGCTTCACGTTAAAGGAGATGTCATGACCAGTTCACCAGACACTTTGCGTATTGTGGTACCTGACGATGCACCCGCAGCGGTTGCCGGCTCCGTCCAAGAAGAGAAGCTCCGGGCGCTGGGTGGCCTTGAGATGCATGACTCGTTAGCGGGGGAACCCGCACTGTTGCTCGAGCGCATCCGCGATGCCGATGTAGCGATATGCATCCGCAATTCAAGCCAGTTCTCTGATGAAGTCCTGAGCCAATGCACTCGACTCAAGCACATTGCCGTGTTTGGGATCGGCGTGGACATGGTGGACCTGGAAGCGTGCAAGCGCCTTGGCATCACCGTCACCAACATCCCCGGTTACTCTGCTCCCGCTGTTGCCGAGTGCGCCCTGACGTTGGCTCTCTCAGTCTCCCGGCGGGTGCGGCAGAACGACTTGTTGATCCGTGAGGGCGATTGGGCAAGGGCACCTGTTGGGCAGCTGCATGGCAAGACCCTTGGCATCATCGGCGTTGGCCCAATAGGGAAGCGCATGGCTGAGCTTGGACAGGCCGTGGGCATGAATGTCATCGGTTGGACGTTCCATCCCGACGAGGCGTGGGGAAAACGCACCGGGGTCACCTTTGGTTCGATGGAGGATGTGCTCAGCACCGCCGATGTCGTATCCATCCACGTGCGATTATCGGATATGAGTCGCGGGTTGTTGGACGCAGCGAAACTGTCCCTCATGAAGCCCACATCCATCCTGGTGAACACCGCTCGAGGGGCTATTGTGGATGAGGAAGCCCTTGTGCAGGCGTTGCAATCAGGACGTATCGCAGGAGCCGGGTTGGACGTTTTCACTACGGAGCCACTTCCGGCGGGACACGCGTTCACCAAGATGGACAACGTTGCGCTGTCTCCCCATGTAGCAGCATCCACACCGGAGACCGATTACGCGGGGTTGGAGATGGTGGTGGACAATATACGGAGTTGGGTGAACGGAGCTCCCATCAACGTCATCGTCTAATCAATTGCTGGTTGATTGCCCTCACCAAAAGGGTTACGCCAGTACGACCTGTGTATGAGCAGCTTCCGAAGGTTGCGCCACGCACGGCCTAGCTGTTCAGCCGCTGACGATGATATCTCCTGCCTGCTGAACCTGGTCACTGCGTGGGCATTCCCAAGGATACGGAGGTCACTGGAGGCGTTAGGGAACACTTCTGCCAGGCGACGAGCATACTCCGCAGGTGTTTGGTTCTTCTGATACGGCAACCCCGCCAGAGTTCCCAACCAACACATCCGCTCAAATATCACAGCGGGCGCGGTGACGGTGACGAAGAGTCGGCGATAGCTGTACCATACCAACCATACGATGAACACACTCCCCATGATGCCGGCTATGATGCGGCCATCCACGCTGAAGGAATCCTCAATTTCTGGCGGGAGGCCAAAGGGCTGAAAGTCCTCGCCCTCCAGGAACTCATCTTCGTCCAGTAACTCGTCAAATTCATCTTCGGCTGTCGGCGAAACATCGCTCCGTGAGGTCTCCGTATAAGACGGGAGGGCCCTCCCCGGTGTCGGCTCAAATTCTACCCAGCCAAAGTTTGGGAAATACGCCTCCGCCCACCCGTGGCTGTCGGATTCTCTGACAATGTAACCACCTGTTTCACTATCGAATTCCCTCGGCGCGTATCCGGCAACCATGCGAGCCGGTACATCGGCTTCACGAAGCAACACAGCCATTGCGGAGCCGAAGTAGTCGCTGTATCCACGTCCAACAATAAAGAGGAAATGATCAACGCCATCGGCATCGAAGTCCGGAGCCGGGATGTCCTGGTCATAGGGTATTTGGTGCAGGTAGGCTTCAATCGCTTTGGCTTTATCGTAGGGATTGAAGATGTTCTTAGTAATCTCCTGCGCCAACTCGCTCACCCTGGCAGGAAGGGTATCTGAGGTCTGTAGATACGTATCAGTTACCCATCCAGGGTAGTTTGTACCAGCCGTGCGCAACTCGCTGGCGGTTGCTGTGGAGATTGATGAGGTCACCGTATAGTCGTCGCCAACAGACAACGTGTCAGGGCTGCTCACTCCTAGAATGTCCGGCGGTGAAGGGGGCACTCGGAGGACACGCACCCAGGAGAGCACCCCATCGTCCCGCTGCAGGGTGGCTAAGAGGGCGCTGGCCCTATCACCAGGGGCAGACTCCGGCACCAGAAAAGCCCTTTCAGATCCCCCGTCCACCGTGTCCTGGAATAGAAGCTCTGAAACAATGGTGTCATCGGGCAGGCTGCGGAGGAGCCTGTCGGCCTGAGCGACCTTGGAGTCCTCATACAGTCTGGTGCTCAAGATGGGCTGCAACGCCTCAGTCAGATCGCCAGGAAAGTCAAAGGCATTAGCATCCTTTGGAATCAGGGGAAGCCAATATTGGTTGGCGGACAGCACCTGCACGTTCAGCTCACCTTCGCTGCCCAGGGGAAGGTTGGAAACCGGGAGGTTATTGGTGTTGAACAGGGGCGAAACGGTGTACTCAAGCTCCAACCGTGACCTGTTTGCCCGAGGCTGACTGCTGGGTTGGCTCTCCGTGAGCGTCAACTCCTCCACGTTATCAATGGTCCACCCTTGGGGCGCGTAGGTGGGGTAGGCTCTGGCCCGCAGATACGTCAGATGGGGTGAATCCAATAAGAAGATGGATTCATCGCTCAGGGAAATGGGGCCTTCAAAGGGCAAGTAGTCACCAAAGACTTTATACCCTCCGCCTTTTCGATCAGGCAATGCCGCGAAGAGACGATCCAAATCGTCCTCTACCGAACCGATGGGCGCCCTCATCCACTCCCATGCAGCATCAAACCAGGGAATTTGAACGGGTCGGGCAGGAAGAATGAGCGCTATGCCCAGTGCGAGCACAACGTAAAGGCCACCTCGATAGACCGAGTACAGACCGTGCTTTCTGGGGAACACGAATCCTACTCGTTGCCATTCCGTAGTCTGGTTCAGCGCGTGGATACGGACAACAAGCAGCATGGCAAAGGCCAGGTAGAGGAACATCTGCGGCGCGAACTCGTCCGGGAGGTAGCTCAGGTTGGAGAACATCGCTAAACCGCCGGGCAGGACTGCCATCCATAAGTTGTGCAGCCTGAAGGCGGCCCACGCTGAAAAATATCCGATAATCCAGGACATTGATGCAAGCATCAAGGCAAAAGGAATGGTGTCTGTGCTGATGCCGCCCTCACGGGCAGCCTCTCCCCATTGGTCCAGACGGCCGTTCAGCGCTTGGAAAGATTCCCAAAACCCTGTGGCTTCTGTCACGGTGGAAAGCTGCCAGTAGACGAAGGCTACACCCAGGCCGATTGCTCCTATGTGCCAGGCGATGGGTTGACTGGGCATCTTGGCTACCAGGAGACCCATGAGAGCGCCAACAGCCACAATCAAGTAGAGAGACGGTGTGTCCGCCCATGCCGCGTCAGTGACCGTGTCTGTGATTATCAGCAGGGTGGCCAGGATGAGGCCGAGGGTAAGCCAACCTTCAGCGGGTGTGAACCTTCGATATGCTCGAATGAGTGGATGACCGGAGTTGAGCACCGGTGCTGATGCAGCTGTAACGGCCTGAGTGGTCATGCAGGCACCTCAGGCTTGTAGCGCGTGGTCAATGTGAAGGTAGGCGTGTACATCGGGCTAGCCATAGCCTCACCCAACGGCTGGTCTTTTCTCACTGCGTAGGTACGGATCCCGCCTGCTGCGAGTCGGTTCCCCACTGC
Organism: Dehalococcoidia bacterium; assembly: GCA_029936935.1. Classification (GTDB taxonomy): domain Bacteria; phylum Chloroflexota; class Dehalococcoidia; order Lucifugimonadales; family UBA1127; genus UBA1127. The sequence goes on from JAPYRQ010000001.1 coordinate 53,461, forward strand.
CGCAATGTCTCCCGGCCCACCGAACGAGGTGGGGTCTATCAGCACCGTGGTGACTTGAGCTCCGTGGTGGAACAGCCAGCTTGCGGAGGCCGGCCAGCCGAGGTCAACGGAGGGTGTGACAATCACAACGGAACTCTGGTCCAGTCCGTGCCTTCTGCCGTCTTCAAGGACTTCTTCCAGCGGCGAGGTCCCCTCGGCTTTGACCAGCGCCAGGGCCTGCATGATGCGATCCTGATGCCCGTATCCCCTGTTGGGTGGTACGTACAACGGTTCCGCGCCATCGGCGAACAGCCCAACAAACAGGCCCGAGTCAAGGAAGTGACGGGCAATGGACGCGGTGACGGTCACGCAATACTCTTCCGTGGATTCCGCATCGGCTCCCGCCTGGACTGCCTTGTGCAGGTCTAGGACTATCCAAACATCGCTGCCGGTGTCCTGATCGAACTGCTTGGCCATGAGTTTTCCCGTGCGAACGGTGGTGGGCCAGTGGATGCGACCAAGGGTGTCAGACGGCACATACTCGCGAACGCTGGACACCGTTGGGCTTGTGCTGGCGGTCGGTCGACGGAACGTGCCCTCGCCAGGCGACCCTCGCCTCGGAAGGGAGAAGAGGGGTATGGGGACAGTGGTGGGATAGACCACAACCTGTTGGGCGGTCTCGAACCGTCTGCTGTGACGGAACATCCCGAAGGGGTCTGCCGCTGTTATCTCAATCGGCCCTATTGTGAAGACGCCCCTACGACGGGCGATGATGCGGTTCGTCCATGTATGTGTGGCGTGGGTGGCCATGCCGATAGCCCGACCGCTTGTAGGCCCTGAGAACGTGGTCAACTCCGTTATCTCTAAAACCGGCTTGGGCGCGGCGGTGTTGGTGACGCTTATCTGGGTGACGAATGTGCCGCCGACTTCTCGATTCCCAAGCTGTCGCTGGACCCGTACTTCCAATCCACGGAGGCTGATGATTCCCCAGACGTAGGTGACGAGGAGTGCGAAGCCAAGGGCGTAGGAGAGTCGATAGTAGATAGCGAATCCTGTGGCCATGGCATACGCCAAAGCCAGGATGACCAGCAGTAGCACGATATGAAACCTGGTAGGGCGATAGCGCATAGCTGGCTTATCCTGCAGGTGCCTGTTGCCCTGCTCGTACGCCTGGCACCTGAACCTCTTCCAACGCCGCCTCAACAATCATTCTGCCGCTCACTCCCCGCATTCTGGATGATGGCGGGACGATGATGCGATGTCCCAACACCGGAATGGCCATCTCTTTCACATCGTCTGGCAAAACGTAGTCGCGGCCCCGTATGAGCGCAAGGGCCTGGCTTGTCCGGAACAACGCCAGAGAACCTCTGGGCGATGCACCAAGATCGGCATCGGGGTGTTTCCTGGTGGAGTTGACCAGCGCCACAACGTATTCCGTGATAGCGGTCTCCGCGTGGATTGTCTTCACAATCTCCTGGAGTTCCAGTATCTCCTCGGCAGTGACCACCGGTTCCAACGTATTAATGGGGTGCTGAAGTATCTGCTGGCTCACTACGGAAACTTCGTCTTCCTGGGACGGGTACCCCAGGGATATTCGAAGCATGAATCGATCTAGCTGGCCCTCTGGCAACGGGAAGGTGCCCTCGTACTCGATGGGGTTCAGCGTGGCAAGCACCACCGCCGGGCGCGGGAGGGGATGAGTGATGCCGTCAACGGTTACCTGATGCTCTTCCATGGCTTCAAGCAACGCGGACTGGGTCTTTGGAGTCGTTCGGTTTAGCTCGTCCGCCAGCACCATCTGGGCCATGATTGGGCCGGGGCGGTACTCAAACTCACCGGATTGTTGGTTGTAAATCGTCACGCCGGTGATATCGCTCGGTAGAAGGTCGGGTGTGAACTGGATGCGACCGAAGCTGCAGCCCGTGGACTTTGCAACGCTACGGGCCAGCATGGTCTTACCAACGCCGGGCACATCTTCTATGAGTAAGTGGCCCCCGCATATCAGGGCGATGACAGACTGTTCAACAGCCTGCTGCTTACCGATGATTACGCGGGATATGTTGTCAACGATCTGCTTGACCTTGGCCTGGGCGGCGTTACCATCCTGCATCATGTCCTCCTTGGAACTACTTAGTGAATGATGACTGGCAATGAATTGACCTGAGAGAGGAATGTATTGGGAGTGTTAGGGGTTAAAGATGCTCCTCACAGGTCAATTCTCAGGTTGGACTTGTGATATTCGCTCGCTCACCAACAGGATAGCCTAAAAGGCAATACGGATACAACTTATTGAGCTTTTAGAGAGAAGACGGTATGGCTTCTCCAATCAGTTGTTGTCTGGCTGATTGGGTGACCTGGGCCATTACTTCTTGCAGGGCTATCCCCTTCTCCAGTGCAATGGCGCGGCAAACATCGTACTCTGGCACGGCGGCCACTATTGCTCCGTCCAAGAGTTTCACTTTGACGGGCACTTTCCCGAAATCCGTGTCAACATCGCGCATTTCCCTATCGGCTACATGGCGATCCACGTCACGCCTACGGACGCCAAGGGTTGAGGTCTCTCGGAAGAGCAGCGCTACTGCCTGCCCTTCCAACGACTCCGGTACCAGCACGCTCAGCAACACGCCGGGGCGGTTCTTCTTCATCTGAATGGGGGTGTGCCAAACGTCCATCGCACCTAGGGTGAAAAGCCGCTCTTGGACGTAGCCAAGGATCTGGGGACTGATGTCGTCCACGTTAGTTTCTAGCATTACCACGCCGCTTGAGGCCTGTATTGATTCAAGTTCACCCACCCAAAGCGCTACGGTGTTGGGGTAGGTGTCAGGGTTTCTGGTGCCCAACCCGTAGCCCACTTTGTTCAATCTCATGGCCGGTCGTGTGAACTCCGCCAACTCGGTTACTATAGCCGCGCCTGTGGGTGTGACCAACTCGCCCGTGTAGCCGTTCGGCGGCGTGGTTACGGGAGCGTTTGCCATAGCTGCCAGCTCCACAGTGGCGGGAGCAGCGGCGGGCAGTGGGCCGTGGGCGGCTTTGAACACCCCTGAACCCATTGGGATAGCACTGGAGTAGAGCCGTTCGATGCCAAGAAGCTCAAGCCCTGCAACCGTGCCGACCACATCGATGAGGGTGTCCATCGTGCCAAGCTCGTGAGGGTGAGGCGACGGGTCTTCTGCGCCGCTGCGGTGCACCTTCCGCTCTGCCTGCTCCAACCGGCGTATGACGGCCTGGCTCTTCTGTGCCACAGGGGTCGATAGGGAACTAGCGGCGATGGTGGAAGCGAAGTCCTCCCAGCCCATCCTGACGGACTCTGCCTCGCCGGTGCTTGTCTGGAGCGTGACGTGGAGCCCTTGTAGCCCGCCACGCCGGTCCTGCTTCGTTGTGATGGTACAGTCGGGGATCGGTAGCTTGGCCAACTCAGCTTGCAGCGCCTCTACCGTGACGCCTGCGTCCAAAATGGCACCCAGCAGCATGTCGCCGCTGGCCCCGCCGATCATATGGATGTAGCCAACTCGCATAGTTTCTCCGTGGCACGTTTGATGAGACGTAATTATCTACTATGGAGCAGGATTCTACCATGACTCCAAACGAAGAGAGCCCCGTCATGAGGCTCTCTCGCTAAAGCTACGTGTTAAATCAGGCGGGTACGTACTCGGTGGTATACGGAACCTTCTCGTATAGCTCACCGGAGAGGGCGTTTTGCCAATCGGTGTCTACCGGTAGCACCTTCTCAATGGGCCTGAGGGAGTAGATGTTTGTGCCCAGTCCGGGCGGTGTCCCACCGTCCTCAACGGTCTTCACAGCTTCCATCAGGATCTTCCGCGCCATGATGATGGCCCTGTCTGTTGTGCCGAGGTGCTCCTTGGTCCTATCGCAGATTGGGCCCATGGTGTCCTGCACAGCCCTGTCCTGGGTGTTGGTGCCGGGGATGCCGGAGTAGGTCTCCGTCTTCTGCGCTTCTCTATCGATGAAGTAATCATTGCCGTCGTTTGCCAGGGATCGGAATCCCTCTTCGACGATGATGTCCTTGCCGAATTCGTTGCCTGTACCTGTCTGCGCACGCTCAGACTCCGTCATTGGCTGGCCATCGAATCGATAGCTGAAGTTCCAGACCAGGGTGTTCTCATCGTCGATGGGCACCCAGATATGGCCGGAGGCCCTGCCCTCCGCTCGAGCGAGCTGGTTCGGTCGAAGCTGGTAAAACGGCGCGACGAAGTGGTAGGTGCGGACGTAATCGCCCTCTTCATCGGTGATGGGCCGGATGCCAGCGTAGGTGTAGCCGTAGTCTGTAGGCGCTACCTCCACGTGGGCGGCCATTGAGCGGTCCCTTGCCTTGGCCATTGCCTGGTTGTTGATGCTCTTCAGGTTGCGGTGCAGGAAGTTGATGTGGACGGTATCTATCCCGCCCTCAAGCCCCTGCAACCAGTTGCACTGCTGAACGACTTTGGTGATGCCGCGATGCTCGTCCGGCACCTGGGTCCATTCCATTGATGGCAGGGGAGGCTTCAAGTCTGCCGGCCCCATGTATATCCAGATGATGCCGCCGAACTCAGCAGTGGCGTATGCGGCAATCTTGACCTTGTCTTTGAAGTTGCTCTCGGTCGGCTCAGAGGGCATGTCTACGCAGCTGCCGTCTACATCAAACTTCCAACCGTGATAGACACAGCGGAGACCGCATTCCTCGTTCCTGCCGAAGAACATGCTAGCGCGACGGTGCGGGCAGTAGTTGTCCAGCACGCCTACCACGCCGTTGGTGTCGCGGAAGGCAACCATATCCTCGCCCAACAGTCGAACGCGGATGGGTGGGCAGTCAGGGTCAGGAAGCTCCCAACTGAGGGTGGCTGGAATCCAGTAGCGGCGCATCAAATCGCCAGTCGGGGTACCGGGGCCCACCCGTGCCAGAGTCTGATTCTCTTCAAACGTCAACATGAATCGACCTCCCTGTTGTTGCGATGTCCGGAGCACCTACGTTTGGTAGGCACCCCGGACATCGAGATTTCTAGAATCTTGTACTTAGGTCGACTTTAATTGGCCTTCAACAACTCATAGTGGGTCCATATTGCGGACAGAGAACCCGGGAAGTTGTATGACGCCACGAAATTGGGGTTGATGACGAGCTGGGCCGGGATCCAGTAGAGATAGATTCCCATGTATTCGTTGAACGCCATGTCTCCGATCTGTCGGAGAAGGACGTTCTGCTTCGCAGAATCCATCTCGGCCTGAAGCTGGTCGATCAATGCGCCGGTGTTGATCAACTCCAGCGAGCCTCCACGTGGCACGACGTGGGAGTTGTAGACCCGCCAGCCCTGGATGTCAAAGGAAGCGGTGGCCGCAAAACCTACGTGGTCCTTGTACTTGAATGCGCGGGTATTCGCACGGTTCGTCGCTGAGTCGATGGTCAGGAGGTTCGCTTTGACACCTATGTCATTCCAATACCCAGCAATGATCTCAAGCACGTCCGCTGATTGGCCGTATTGGGTGTGAGTGGTGACCTCAACGCCTACTTCCAGGGGATTATCATCGTTGTAACCGGATTCTGCCAGCAAAGCGCGCGCAGCGGTCGGATTAAATCCCCAATTCGCATCAAAGTCTCGATCCCAATCTGTGTTCCAGTAGCTGGCTGTGGGAGGAATGTGGTTCATGACCATCTTTTGGCCCTTGCCGCCAAAGAAGGCTGTGTTCAATTCATCGCGGTTGACTGCGCGGTTCAGCGCCTGACGGACATTTCTGTCCAAGAAAGGACTGTCACAGTGTCGGTAGCCGCAGGCGGTTTTGCTGTCCAGATAGACACCTTTGAAACTGAGGAACACGCGTTGGCCCGAGAGGGCACCACTGATGAGTTTCATACCATCGGCCTCTGCCTGGGGAATGAGGTCTTCAGGCAGTTGGGTGATGTGAACCTCATCGGTCAGGAGTGCTGCCAGCCGTGTGGAGGCTTCTCCCATCCATCGATATTCAAGCTCCGGGAAGTCCGGGGTATAGCGCCAGTGGTCATAGGGGACACGCTGAAAGACGACCTTCTGCCCCTGGATTCGTTCCTTGAACTGGTATGCACCGGTACCAGCCAGAGGTGAAGTGGTCAGGTTCGGGAGTCCGCTTTCCGCAAAGTTGGCAGCACTCTCAATCTCCAGTCCACCTACTTGCTCAGAAATCTGCTTCAAGGCCTCGGCATTTGCCCGGGAAAGCTTGAAGACGATCTCATGATCGTTGATCACTTCAATGGTGGCCAACTTGTACCTACGGGAGATGGCGTGAAGTGAATCTTCCCGGACGATCTGTCCGTGGGTGAAGACCACGTCAGCTGCGGTGAACTCACCCCAACCGTTGTGGAACTGGACACCCTTGCGGAGTATGAAGCGAGTGGAAATGCCGTCAGGCTCCACGCTCCAGGACTCTGCGAGCTGGGGTACCAGGTCACCGGTTGCGGGATCGTATCCGATCAGGTATTCAAACGTAGGCCCGATCTGGAAGGTGGTCAGCGGACCCAACTCGATGTTCGGGTTGTTTCCTTCCGAAGATGGGGCAGGGTTGCCGATGATTACTCGGGTAATTTTGGGTTCTGAACCCGAGGACGTCGGTGCGGATGAAGCTGCCACCGCAGTGGGAGCCGGGGCCGCTGCCGATGGGGCAGACGTGGAGCCAGATGCACTTTGCGGTGCGTCTGCTGCCGCAGGTTGTTGCTGTCCGGCAGTGCTACCAGCGGGTGTTGAGCCACTACTGTCGTCTCCATCGCTGGAGCATGCAGCTACCAGAGCCAAAACCATGGCCATTGCAGCTACCAGCAGCCATGCTCGTTTAGAACTTAAGACACTATTTCGCATAACGCTTCCTTTCGGGGTGGTTCTATTAATGGCACAATTGCGCCGTGGGGATGGTAACAGTGGGTGTAGCTGGCGTCAATCATTTTTATAGGGAGATTGAACGACCATTAACTTTATTGGTCGTATACGGTGACAGCTAGGGGGGAGTATTAGTTGCGCGAACTACCACGCGGGCCTTACGAATTGCCTCGTTCAGCGCACCACGGAAGGAGTCAGGGTTGGCCACCATGCCGGTGCCCATACTCCCCTCGCCCGTAGCAGTGAGCAGGGCGAAAGAGTGGTTGTTGAAGAGGATGGAGAAGCAGCAGGCGGGGACATCGTCTATGGTCTCGTTGTGGCCGTTGGCGATGACTGTGAAAGCCCCGGCATGCTCTACCAGTAGCCCGGGATGGTTCACGATACTCGTGTGACCCCTGCAGACCAGGAACTCAGCTATGACATCAATGATGTGGCTCATAGGCACTTCCTGACGCTAAGAATCGGTTCGATTCGATGCCGGAAAGCGGGTCAAACCTGATGGTGTGAGTATACGCCTGCGGGGTGTCATAAGCTGCGAAATATCGTTAAAAACCTGAGCAAATCAGCAAACAGGTAAGCTTGGATCCAGGGCATCGCCCTGGTTAGTGACCGGGTGCGGAGATGATGGATGCTTCCTGGCTATCTCGTCGACGCTGCACAATGCCGTCAGCGATTTCCGTTATGACGTATTCAATCAACCGCCACAGGTGGGTACCCTTCTGGTAGTTGGCCTCTGCAATCTCCTCCACACGCTTGGCCTTCCGGAGCTGCATGCACTTGGCAAACGAGTTAGTGTCCGATGGGTCATAGACCGCCAGGGTGTGCCCCTCCTGCTGGCTCATGACGGCAAAACAGGGAACATCCGTTGGACCGTCACCTATATAGAGCATGTTCTGAAAGGGAATCCGGTGATCCTCCCGCGAAACGTGATCGTTCACGTCCGTCTGCAGGTCCAGGTAACCCTTGTTGATACGGAAGAGGTACTGGGTCTTCTGCGTGTGGCTGATGGCACGTTTGGGGAAGCCAAGCTTGCCTTGGGCGTCCTCAGCAATCTCAGACCCGAATATCGATTTAACGTAGCGTCTCAGGTTACTTCCCTCGACGATCTCACGGAGCCCTGACGTGATGATGTAGTGCTCAACGGTAACGCCGTACTCTTTGTAGGCAGGCTTGTCCAAAACCGCTTCCAGTTGCTGGAAAATCTCCGGTACACCCGGGTAGTACTTGAGGGACAGGCCCATGTTGCGGAGGTCCTGGTTGGAGAGTTTTCTGAAAGCCTCCACCTCCAGAAGCTGTTGCATCCATGCAAGTTCAGCTTCATAGGAGTCCTCAGCCACTTTGCGGTCTGTCTCCGCCCAGAACTGAGCAGGTTCAATCCCCAAATAGGGCAGGACCGTGTCTTCCTGCATGGAATTGGGGCTCAGCGTCTTATCGAAGTCATAGACCAGCCCGATGATGTTCTGAGTCTGCGGCATGTTTCACCGTTGTTTTTCAATTCACTTGGTTGCGTAGCGTTAAAAATTATCGTTTCTACAACGCGATTATCGTCGACACCGTCCGACTCTACAAGCAGCGGTGGCAGCAGTTTAGTGATTCCTGGATTTCGCGCTTCTTGACGCCGTCTCGATTTTCCACTGTTTGGAAGTGTTTATGGGTTTTTAATGCCATCCATCTCTCTTTTTATGAAGCGTTTAGCACCTAGGACGTAGTCTGGCATTTATAGCGATTGGGTGCCGGCATGTACCAATGTCTACATGAACCCCCCAATCGCAAAGTAGGTTCGACATCCTCCGTCTTCCGAAGCCAAAGAAAGGTATCCCGGTGGCACATGGAGGCATTGCAATCGTCTCCGGGTTTCTGTCCCAAAAGAGTTAAACGCCAGAGAGGTAGAAATGCAACGAATTTCATTGGCAAACATGACAAAGAATCAAAAAGGTATAACTGGTCTTGAAACGGCAATCGTACTGATCGCCTTCGTGGTGGTTGGTGCGGTCTTCGTGTTCACGGTCATCACCACGGGGTTGTTCAGTCCTGAAAAGGTTTCAGAGGCGACAACCGCTAGTCTGGGCGAGGTTGAACCCTCCAATGTTGAAATGATTCCATCGGCAGGCGCGCCTTTCACCCTCACTCGAACCAGCCCATCACGGACTTAAGGTAGACCGAGACCCATTAACCAGGATCCCCTTTAGCTCCAGCCCCACTCTCTACAGGGGACTGGAGTATCAACAACTCGGGGACGATGCGCAACTTCGCAGGAGCCCATGATGCTTCATCTTGGTGCAGCACGGCATCGTAGATATCCATGAATTGGTGCGAGGACTTAAGGGGTTCGTAGAGGAGATAGGTGCGAGCTAAGTCAAAGACCCTGAAAACCAAACAGTTGAAACTCAAAACACAGCGGTTGGTGTTGAGACCGTTCCAGGCAGGCGATGTGGATGATGTATACGCTTACGCATTTCATCCGGAATGGGGTCAATACATTCTGGCATCAACCAAGCGGTATACCCATGACGATGCCGGGCGGTTCGTCTCTCACGCCATTCTACAAGATAGGATGCAATACCCTATCTTCGCGATTGTGATTGATGGTCACGTTGTAGGCAGTGTGGGTCTGCACGTCAACGCTACTCATGGCATAGCAGATCTTAGATTTGCTCTAGGTAAGAGCTACTGGGGCCAGGGGCTTATCACTGAAGCAACGACGGCGCTTGTAGACTGGGGGTTTAATACCCTTGCCATAGAGAAGATAACCGCAGCGACTGATGCCAGGAATGTCAGTGGAATTCGCATCATGGAAAAGCTAGGGATGACGCAAGAGGTTCTGTGGCTCCGCAACAGAATCAACCAGGGAAACCGTGTCGACGAAGTCCATTACGGCATCCTTCGCAGTGAGTGGGAGTCCACCACGGAAGCTCTCACGTGACATTGCCCGGTCATGCTGCACTAAAGGCCTAACGACAAGTTAGTCCTCTGTTGCAGCCCAGGACCGAGGACCGATGGTCTTCTGGTAGCTGTTGAAGTTGCGCCTGGTCTCCTCTATGTTGTCGCCGCCGAACTTCTCCAGGAAGGCGTCTGCCAGCACGAATGCCACAGCGGCCTCGCCAATAACCCCGGCGGGCGGCACGTTACAGACGTCAGAACGCTCAAAATGCGCCTGCACGGCCTGCCCCGTTACCAGGTCTACCGATGTCAGCGGCTTCGCCAGCGTGGCGATGGGCTTGATGGCGAAGCGAGCGATTAGCGGCATTCCGGTGCTCATTCCACCCTCGATACCGCCTGTCCTGTTGGTAGCTCGGTGCCACGGGCCGCTTGCTGTGGGGTACGGTCCGGCAGGCGCTTTGCCATCCTCGGCAATGGGTTCAAGGGTGTCATGGTACTGGGAGCCGGGGAGATCCGCTGCTTCCCAACCCTCGCCAATCGCAACGGATTTGCACGCCTGTATGGACATCAGTGCCAGTGCAATGCGGGCGTCCAGTTTGCGCTCGTAATGGACGTGGGAGCCCAGGCCGATGGGAACGCCTGTGGCTACCACTTCCACAGCGCCGCCGATGGTATCGCCGTCTTCTTTCGCCTGATCGATGACCTTAATCATCTCAGCTTCGGCCAAAGGGTCGATGCAGTGGACTTCGGATGCGTTGGCCTTCTCCCAGTTGACAGGGTGCTCGTACTTGGACCGTACGCCGCCGATGTTGATGACGTGAGAGTGCACTTCTATGCCGAACTCCTGCAGGAATCGCTTGGCCACGGCCCCCGCAGCTACGCGAGCGGCGGTCTCCCGGGCTGACGAGCGCTCCAGAATGTTACGGACATCGCTGATGCCGTACTTGATGGTGCCGGGCATGTCGGCGTGGCCTGCGCGCAACCGAGTGACCGTGTTGCCCGGGTCTTCAACGGGCTCCGTGGCCATCACCTTGCCCCAGTTCACATAGTCCTTGTTGGGGATAAACATTGCTATGGGCGAACCCATGGTGAGGCCGTGTCGCACACCGGAGAGCAACTCCGCGCGATCCTTCTCGATGAGCTGCCGACCGCCTCGACCGTACCCTCGTTGTCGACGGGCCAGGTCTTCTTGGATGTAGTCCTCGCTCAGCGGAAACCCGGTGGGGAACCCCTCCACGATGATGGTGAGGCCCTTGCCGTGCGACTCCCCTGCGGTGATGTATTTAATCAATGGATGCTCCTACAAATGCTGCGCTTATTATAGAGCAGTCACCCAGGCTCTACCAACTTCATACAAAGTTCCGCGCTGCTTCGATGCCCTCCGCTCCAAGGGCGGCCAACACCACAACGATCCACGGCGGCAGCTTCCAGAACGCCAGCAGCCCAAACGCTCCCAAACCTAATGCGAAGTCGGACGGCTGATGAATCGCGCTGGTCCAGACGGGGTCGTATAGCGCTGTCAGCAGTAGGCCCACGACGGTGGCGTTCACTCCGATTAACACGCACCTAAACCCGGTCATGGAGCGTAGCGCATCCCAGAAAGGCAATACGCCCACTACCAGCAGGAACGATGGCAGATAAATGGCACCTAGGGCAAAGAGGCCTCCAAGCCAGGGTGAATTGAAGGTCTCGGCAGTCCCACCAAGGTACGCCGCAAAGGTGAACAGGGGTCCGGGCACCGCCTGAGCGGCTCCGTACCCGGCTATGAACTCGTCCCGGGAGACCAAGCCGGTGGGAACGGTCTCTGCTTGCAAGAGGGGTAGCACCACGTGCCCGCCACCGAAGACCAGCGACCCGGAACGGTAGAAGCTATCGAAGACCTGTAGAGGCCCGGAATCGAATACGCGCTCCATGATCGGCAGCCCAACCAACAGCACCGCAAACACCGCCAGCGATGCTATGGCGAGTCGTCGTCCGATGGAGGATTCGGTGCGTTCTACGTTCTGATCACCCATGCCTCGTTGGAAGAAGAGCCAACCAAGGAGCCCGCCTCCAACGATGGCAGCGACCTGGCCTCCCACACCGCCAACAGTCGTCACGAAGATGGCGGCCACGATCGCAAGAGTGATTCGGTTCCTATCTGGCGTCAGCGTTCGGGCCATCCCCCAAACCGCCAGCGCAACCACCGAGACTGCTACGACTTTCAGGCCGTCCAACCATGCGGCGTCGGACACATCGCCAGCTTGGGCAACGCCGTAAGTAAAGAGGATGAGGACAACAGCGGAAGGAAGGGTGAACCCCACCCAGGCCAGTATCCCGCCCAGAAGGCCTGCTCGCTTGATGCCAACGCCGATGCCCACCTGGCTGCTTGCCGGCCCTGGCAGGAGCTGACACAGAGCTACCAGGTCAGCATAGGTCTGCTCTGTGAGCCACTTGCGGCGTTCAACGTACTCGGCACGAAAGTATCCGAGATGGGCCACGGGGCCGCCAAAGGAGGTTAATCCTAGTCTGGTGGCTACGAAGAGAACTTCCCACAGTCGACCTAACACTTTATTTGGTCCATACAGACCTCTTGATGGTGGACATAATTACTTCCAGCCTGGGTCCAGGGCTCGCCTTGGTTAGCCCAGAACGGCTTTCTTAGCTGCTGACATCATGATGTCGAGTGGCGCCGCCTCGCCCGTCCACAACTGGAACCCCTTTGTGCCCTGATACACCAGCATGGATAGACCTCCAAGGGTCTTTGCACCAGCAGCCTCGGCCAGCTTCATCAACGGCGTCTCAGCCGGATTGTATACAAGGTCAAACACCAGAGACGTAGGTGGAATCATTTCCTGCAAAAGAGGGGAGGCCTCCTCGTCCGGGCCGTGCAGCATCCCCAGCGATGTGCAGTTCACGATAAGAGCCTTGGGTTCTTGTGCTGCGAGGGACGCCGTTAGCGCATCTGGCTCGATGGAAACTGCTTCCACCTTTGCACCGCTGGTGTTCAGTTCGCCCAGCAACGCCTCGGCACGGGCTACCGTTCGGTTCGCCAGAGTGAGCGACGCTACGCCTTCTAGAAGAAGCACTGTGCAGACTGCCCGGGACACACCGCCCGCGCCCAAAACCAGCACGTGTTGCCCTTCGGGGATGAAGCCACCGTCCTCCTGGAGCGCTTCAAGGAAGCCGTAGGCGTCCGTGTTGTAGCCGAGCAGTCGCTTGTCCTTGCTGACAACCACTGTGTTCACGGCGCCAATGGTCTTCGCGTCATTGTCCACGTAGTCCAGCACCTTCATGATCTCCTGCTTGTGGGGCACGGTGACCCCGAAGCCCAGCAGGTCAGTACGGTCTTGCTGCGCCATCCACTCGACTACCATGCCCGGTTCGACGGCCCACGCCTCGAACTTGGCATCGATGCCTTTGAAATCGAGTGCAGCTTGCTGGAACGCTGGTGATGCGGAGTGGCGGATGGGATAGCCGATGATGCCGACGCGCTTGGTTGCCAAGACTGCCTCCGGTTTAAGTAAATGTTTGAGCCGATCATGGTTCGACAAGCTCACCACGAACGGTAGAGAAGACTCGCGAGCCTCATAGGTTACCGGCAGGGATGTGAGTCAAGGGCAGGCCCTTGGCGTTAGTATATCAGCGGTTTCCGGTGGTAGCATTGGGGCCAACCAATTCAACCGAGGTGTGTATGGAAATCGAAGCGAAACTTGAAGCAATGGGACTGGTTCTTCCCCCTAGCGGTGGGCCGGCTGCAGGCAATTACGTCCCCGGGGTTCAGACAGGCAACCTGGTGTTCCTCAGCGGTGTTGGGCCGCGGGTGCCCGACGGCGAGAAGTGGAAGGGAAAGTTGGGAAGGGAGTACACCACGCAGCAAGGGTACGAGGCCGCCAAAAGCTGCGCGCTGAACCTGCTGGCAAACCTAAAGGGGCTCATTGGCGACCTGGACAGGGTCACGCACATCGTGAAAGTCCTGGGCATGGTCAACTGCGACCCCGAATGGGTGGAGACGCCGCTGGTCATCAACGGCTGCTCTGACTTACTGGTGGAACTGTACGGAGACAAGGGCAGGCACGGACGGTCGGCGGTTGGCATGGCAACACTGCCCTTTGCCATTCCGGTGGAGATCGAGATGGTCGTAGAAATAGGGTCTTAGACCCTTTTGCTTACGGGTGTTGCAAAGAATCTCAGGGATTCTTCGTACAGGCCTCGGTCTGTAATCAGACTTGGGATGGAGTGGGAGGGAAGTATGGATTTCAAAGATCGGATAGGACATGACGCCGGAGCCAACAAGCTTGAGGACGCTCTGACCTGGGCTGCTGCCAACGGTATCCACTACATCGATATCAACACTGACAGAGGTCCGAACCATCTGGACACGTGGACGGACGAGCGGATCAATGCCGTGAAGGCCACGTGCAAGCAACATGACATCCACCTGGGCAATCACACGCTGTCCGGGGTGAACGTGGCGGAGTTCTCGCCATTTCTGTCAGACGCTGTGGATGAGTATCTCAAGGCAAACATAGACCTGTCGCAGAAGCTGGGGTGCGAGTGGACCATCGTGCACGCGGGGTTTCATTTCACGTCCAACCTGCAGGAGCGCATAGATGCCTCACTGGCGCGGCTGAAGCGCATCGTTGCGTATGCAGAGTCGGTTTGCGCGATGTTGCTACTGGAGAACCTGAACTTTGAGCCTGACGATGCCGAGGTGCATTACCTGGGCCACACCGTGGAGGAGTGCAAGCTCTACTTCGACGCAATTCAATCGAAGAACTTCGGCATGGCATTCACCATCAACCACGCGAACCTGGTGCCTGAGGGCATTGACGGCTTCCTGGACGCTTTCGGTATCGACCGCATCGGCGAGGTGCGCCTGGCGGACAACAACGGCGACAAAGAAGTGCACTTGAACCCGGGTGAGGGGAACATCGACTTCCTTGCGGTGTTCAGTCGGTTGGAGGACTTGGGATATCAGGGGCACTATGCGATGGCCTTTGGCTCCCTGGATGATAGGATTAAAGCCCGCGATGCTTTTGCGAATTACGCCGGATAGACCTGCCTAGAGCACAAAAGAAGAACCCCGCTTCGAATGTTCGGAGCGGGGTTTCTTTTGTTTCACTGAAATTTGCGGCTTATTCGCCGATGAGTTTGCCGACCTTGCTGAACACCTTCAACGGGTTATCGTGGAAGATGGCCTGCTTATCGTCATTGCTAAGTATATCCAAGCCATCGATGGTGCGGACCAGGTCATCGCCAGGTCGTCCGGTCTCGGGTCGTACTGCTCGACCGGAGCCAGGAACCTCTGTGCCGAAGCACATCTGGCTGACGCCGCGCTGCTGGATGGCCAGCTCCAGGAACCGGGGGTCAAGGGCGTTGCTGTCATAGAACAGGTTCTTGGTGAAGTCCTTGTCCGGGCCTGAGTGCTGGTAGTCGGTTGGGATGAAGCGCTGCAGGGCACCACCGCAGTGGCAGATGCAGACCTTCAGGTCCGGGTAGCGATCGAACGTATCGCCGTACATGTACAGCAAGCTGGCTATGTACTCTTCAACAACGTTGTTGATCTGATAGTTCGCCGGTACTACCTGGAGCCTGGGGTCTTCAGTTGGAGCGGGGTGGACCAGAATCTGCACACCAAGCTCTACGCACTTCTCGTAGAAGGGGAACCAATAGGGTTCGTGGACGCCAGGGGCTGTCCGCTTGCCATCGGGATCAGGGTTCAGGTACGCGCCAACGAAGCCAAGCTCATTCACGCAGTACTCAAGCTCTGCCAGCATATGAGTGGTGTCTGCGGCGGCGGCATCCTGTGGCAACTGGGCCATTCCGGCAAAGCGATCAGGGTGCAATCGTACCGACTGGGCGATGTGGTCGTTGGTGGCTCGTGACCAGGAATCCTGCAGGAACATGGGCATCCACGCCCACTGGTCTACCGGGCGAGGCCCGACCAGCTGGAAATCGATGAGCCTGTCATCCATGTCAGCGATGTGGCGAGCAAATGCCGGCTCTGCCACTTCGTCAGAGATGTTCATCTTCTGAGGTGTCCTGTTGGACATCAGTCCTGCAGCGAACGCTCGAACCTGGGGTGGTCGGGAAATATGTGCGTGAACGTCAACGACTTTGGTGTTATTCCACATGAGGTCATACTCCTTCTTGCGGTGTTTTGCGCAACGCTATTGGGACGCGATTTTGGATATGGAACAGGTTATGTCTTTGTGCCAGCCAACTCACCGCAGGTGATATAGGCTTCTCCCATGGACTTGAAGCTCTGGGTGGTGCCACCGCAGATGACTTCATATACGGGCTGAGGGCCGCCATCCATCACTTCATACAGCTCAGCTTTTCCCTTTGGCCCTTCAACGGTGTTGAGCAACGTGCGGGAATTTCCTGTAGTCATAGTCGCCTCCCCTATCGTTTGGGTCTGTGTCTGGGCTCTCCTTCAAACATAGGGCACAAGTACCGATAGTTAGAAGAACCGCCTCGGCAAGGCATGATATGCGTGGGCTTAATTCCCTGTCAAGCTGACATAAAACGAACGTGGGCCTGGGGGTTCTAGAATCACGTTTATGTGTGCGGCATGGAATGTTCTCATTCCATGCCGCGATAGTTGTTTCTGCTGATTGACACCCCCATGCGCGCCTCCTACACTCGCGCTAATAACTCAATATGAATTAATTTCCCAGCCCATCATCCGGTTTTAGTCTCAGGGCTTTAGCCCGACGGCTTTAGTCCCGGAAAATGTGAATGGGGCTTTAGTCCGGCAGCTTCAGTCCCCGCATAAAAGGAGCGCAGATCTTGTTAAGTGCCGAAGAGAATGCATTGTTGTGTCAGACCGGGCCCGGGACCCCTATGGGGGAGTTGTTCCGACGGTTCTGGCTTCCCGCTGCCCTGTCCGAGGAGCTGCCCGCCCCGGATTGCCCGCCCATCCGACTACGCATGCTGAGTGAGGACCTGGTGGCGTTTCGCGATACCAATGGCAATGTAGGCATCATCGATTCGTTCTGCCCACATCGTCGCGCTGGCATGTTCTTCGGCAGGAACGAAGAGTGCGGCTTGCGCTGTGTCTACCACGGTTGGAAGTTTGACGTGAACGGCGATTGTGTAGACATGCCATCGGAGCCGGCGGAGAGCAACTTCAAAGACAAAGTGAAGATCACAGCGTACCCGGCCCAGGACTTCGGCGGAGTTATCTGGGTGTACATGGGGCCTCAGGAGTTGAAGCCAGAGATACCGCAGTTTGAGTGGGCGCGGGTGCCGGAAAGCCATCGGTTGGTGAACCGTTGGATTCAGAAGAACAACTACATGCAGGCGGTAGAGGGCGAAATCGATACCGCCCACGGCTCCTACCTGCATAGTCGCATAGACCCATCGCAGAGGGAGAAAGGTTTCACCTTCGCAGGGAGCCAGGACGGCGCGCCGGTACTCACTGTGCGGGACACCGACTACGGGTTTGTATACGGTTCCAGAAGGAACGCACCGGATGGAGAGTTTTATTGGCGGGTGACGCAGTGGCTGCTGCCCACCTATGCGCTCATCCCGGGCGGCGACAGTTGGCCGAAGCTCGGCCACATGTACTTCCCCATCGACGATGAGCACCTGGCGGGCTGGGAGTTCTTCTATAACCCGGAGGCGCCGTTGACCGAAAAGCAGCGAGAAGAAGGGCTGGCGAAGTTTGAACTGTTCCCATCGACGTTCAAGCTTTCTGATGGCGCCTTAATCAATATTCCGAACATGGAGCGCACTTCCGAGAACGACTACAACATCGATCGGGAGATGCAGCGCAACGAGATATTCACCGGTATCGCAGGCACGCGAAATCAGGACAGGGCTATGACGGAGAGCATGGGTTCCATCTCTGATAGGACCGGAGAGCATCTTGGTACATCGGACGCAGCCATTATTGCTGCGCGACGTAGATTGCTGAAGATGGCCCGGGACCTTCAGGAGGGTATTGAGCCTGTCGCTCCCTACGATGGCAACCTCTATCACATCCGCCAGATCGCTATGACCGTTCCCGAAGGCGACTTCGATGACTTCCTGTCGGCGTACAGCGACGAGGGGGTCGGTAAGGTCTAGCGAGAAGCTACTTATTTACCGGGGATTTATACAACTAAATACTAGGGGAGGGCAAAATGCTGACACCAGAAGAAACCAAATTTCTAACTCAGACTGGCCCGGGCACACCCATGGGGGACCTCTTTCGTCGTTACTGGCAACCGTTCCTGCTATCAGAGGAGCTGTCGGAAAACGACGGCCCTGCTAAGCGCGTTCGGTTCCTTGGCGAGGACTTGGTCGCGTTCCGTGACACGGACGGCAAACTAGGCCTCATCGACGAGCGATGCCCCCACCGCGGTGCATCCATGTACTTCGGCATCAACCAGGAACGCGGCCTGATGTGCATCTACCACGGCTGGAAGTTCGATACCGAGGGCAACTGCGTCGATATGCCGTCAGACATTCCCGGCAGCAACTTCATAGACAAGGTCCACATCACCTCATACCCGGTCATTGAGTCCGCCCGGGTGCTGTGGACCTACATGGGGCCCAAGGAGCATCAACCGCCACCGCCCAACTACCTAATGAACACATTGCCTGACGAAAACGTGATGGCGATGCGCACGCCCATCTACTGCAACTACCTCCAGAGCATTGAGGGCAACCTTGACTCCACCCACATTGGCACGCTCCACATGAGCTACGCCGATGAGATTCCGGTGGATGATGGCACGGACAAGCCGGGATACCCCTCACTGCCCATGGCCATCCATCTCCGGGCGAAGTACAAGTATGCTCGAGTGGACGTGCAGGACACGGACTACGGGTACCGGTTGATTGCGGTCCGCCCAACGCCCAACGGGAACCAGCATGTCCGCATCAACAACCTGGCCATTCCCGTCATGACGTGGATTTCCGGCATGAGAGGTGTGGGGAGTATCTTCACTCACCCCCCAATCGATGATGAGAACTGTGAGCGGATAGGTTGGCAGGTCAGCCGTGACCGTCCCTTCTCCGCAGCAGAGCGGCAGGCATTCAAAGCCCGCTCGATGATCATGGACCCGGCTGATCCTAGCAGGCGGCTGATGCGCGTTGACAACGACTACATGCAGGACAGGAAAGCTCAGAAAGAAGTGAACCCTCCGGGAATCTATCCCGGCGCTGAGCAGGACTACTGCGTGACGGAGACCATGGGTGTGGTCATGGATCGCACCAAGGAGCACCTGTACGGTGGAGACGCGGCAATCATCAGGCTTCGTCAGATGTTGGGGAAATCGGCGAGAGACCTCAAGGAAGGCATTGAACCTCCCGGAGCCGACGGTAGTATTCCGTACTACAAAATACGTTCAGAGGAGATCATCATCGGCCCCAATGATGACCCGTGGTTGGTAGCGACCGATGCCGGTGAGACCGCACGGCCCGGTGAACGACTGCGATAGCAAGGTGGTTTAGACCTAGAGAAATCAAGAGGGCTCTCCGAATACCGGAGAGCCCTCTTTTATACGCTTGAAAAGGCTTGACATGGGTGCTCTATCGCCCCATGTTGGGCATACACAGAACCTTGCACTGGTGAGGCCATGCTCCAACTACTGACAATCACCAATTATGCGCTCATAGACCACCTGGAACTCTCTCTAGAGCCGGGGTTGAACGTGTTGACGGGTGAGACCGGGGCTGGCAAGTCCATCATCGTCGATGCCATCGGTCTGCTGCTCGGTGAGCGTGCCGAGGATGAGTCCATCAGGGCTGAGACCAAGCAAGCCAGGGTGGAAGGGCTTTTCTCTTTGAGCAAGGCCGCCACCAAGACCATTGCGCCCATCCTTGAAGAGGCTGGCCTCACCATTGATGACGGCGAAATCGTGGTAGTCCGTGAAATCAACCAGCAGGGTCGCAACATCTGCAGAATCAACGGAAGCATCGTGCCGCTGAAGGTGCTTTCAGGCATTGGCGAGTACCTGGTGGACATCCACGGACAGAGCCAACACCTCTCCCTGCTGAACGTCCAAGAGCATCTTGAAATCCTGGATAGGTATGCAGGCCTGGGTGATTTGCGAGGCAAGATCGCTGACGGCGTCCGTCGCATCAACGCGGCTCGAAACGAGTTAGCGACGTTGCAGGGCGATGCCCAGGAACTTGCCCGGCGAGTGGACCTGCTGCAATACCAGTACCAGGAAATCACCGGTGTGAAGCTTGAACTCGGTGAAGACGATGCCCTTGAGGCGGAGCAACACCTGTCCGGCAACGCTGAACGGCTGCAACAACAATCGGACGATGCGTATCGGGCGTTGTACGACGCCGATGGGTCGGGCGTCAGTGCCATCGACCAGTTAGGCCAGGTAGCTCAGGACACGGCTAACCTGGTAGGGCTTGACCCCTCGCTCACAGACATGAGAGACGCGGCAGAAAGCCTGGTCATCCAGGCCCAGGAGCTTGCACATGCCCTGCAGTCCTACAGGGACGGTGTGGAACACAGCCCGGAGCGATTGCAGGAGATTGAGGACCGGCTGGAGGTCATCCGACAACTGAAACGCAAGTATGGCGACACCATCGACGACGTTTTGGCCTTTGCGGAAGATGCGTCAGCCCAGCTCGAAGGCATCACCAACAGCGATGAACGGTCAGAGGCCCTGGAGGCAGAGATACTTTCATTGCTGAAGGAAGTGGGTGCGCTGTCCAAGGAACTGTCAGCAGCCCGAAGCGAGGCTGCTTCACGTCTGGCTGTGGCCGTGGAGGGCGAACTGGGTGGACTGGCAATGGAAGC
Source organism: Dehalococcoidia bacterium (assembly GCA_029936935.1). Classification (GTDB taxonomy): domain Bacteria; phylum Chloroflexota; class Dehalococcoidia; order Lucifugimonadales; family UBA1127; genus UBA1127. The sequence goes on from JAPYRQ010000001.1 coordinate 73,891, forward strand.
GACCACGTTCAGGGTAGGCGTGACTCAGGAAGCGTCAGAGGACGGGTTGCTTGTGACTGCTGACGACGGCTCGGAGGCCCGATATTCCTTTGACGCAACAGGCATTGACCACGTGGAATTCCTCCTATCACCCGGGCCCGGGGAACCGCTGCGTTCACTGGCGGCCACAGCCTCCGGTGGTGAAGCATCGCGGTTGATGCTGGCTATCAAGGGTGTGCTTACTGCTGCAGACCAGACGCCCACGCTGGTGTTCGACGAGGTGGATGCGGGCATCGGCGGGCGTATCGGCACGGTTGTCGGCGACAAGACGTGGCGGTTGTCGGCCAACCACCAGGTCGTATGCGTCACCCACCTGCCGCAGATAGCCGCGTTTGCGGACCACCACGTACACATCGAGAAGTCTGTGGTACAGGGAAGAACCGTCACTTCGACACAAAAACTCTCCCCCGATGGCATGGTGGAAGAGATCAGCAATATGCTTGGGTCTACCAGCGCCATAACGCGGAGCCACGCCAAAGAGATGCTTGAGCAAACCTCGAAGTGGAAGAAAGGGTATAGGAACGGTGGAGGGGCTGACCTGGCGACTCTGCAGCTGAACCTTCTGGACACACCCGGGGAGAGCAACTAATATACGTTTCGCCTTCGGGCGGTTTCACACCAGATACAACTAGGGAGGACTCAATGGCCATAGCAGCAGGACAACCGGCACCGGATTTCACCTTGCCATCAACCAAGGGAGACCCTTTGACACTGAGCAGTCTGAAAGGGAAAAAAGTCGTCCTGGCCTTCTTCCCGGCGGCATTTACAGGAGGGTGATCAACTGAACTCACTTCCTTCCGTGCGGAGGGAAAAAAGTACGAAGAGCAGGATGCGGAGATCCTAGGGATTTCTGTAGATAGCCGACCAACACTCAACCAGTATTCCGGCGGTCTTGGAAACCTGAGTTTCCCGTTATTGGCGGACTTCTGGCCCCACGGCGGCGTTGGTCAGGCATATGGCATCTTCAATGATGAACGTGGCAATGATGCCCGGAGCGTCTTTCTTGTCGATCGAGAGGGCGTCATCCAGTGGACCAAGGTCTATGAGCCCGGGAACTTGCCGGAGCATGCAGAGTTGCTGGCGGAGCTGGCCAAAATCTCCTAAGTCTCAATGCTTTCGAAATCATCTGATACAACACGAGGTCGTGCCGCAATGTGATACCGTGCACGGCCTCGTGGCGTTATAGCCCCCTAACATTGCAAAAGGAGCCGACGTGGCGGATATCCCTATTTCCCAGAGTGTGGCCCATGACATGGAAGGCACTATCTACAGCTCGGATACCTTCTTCCGAGTAGGTGACTTTGTGCTCCTCATGGACCGCAAGTACCGGCGCTACCTCCAGAAGTTGGAACCAGTGGGGAAGTTCCACACCCATTTGGGTTCTGTGTTCCATACGGAGATCATCGGGCAGGAAGTGGGCTCTAGGATCCAGGTAGGGGGACATAAATACCTGGCGCTGCGGCCTACCCTCGCGGAGTTCATCGTGGAGTCACGGAGGGTGACCCAGATCATCTACCCCAAGGACGTGGGCGCAATCTTGGTTGCCGCCGACATTTTCCCGGGCGCCAAAGTCCTTGAGTCTGGTCTGGGATCAGGCGCATTGACCATGTCTCTGCTCAGGGCAGTAGGGCCGACCGGGCAGGTGTTCTCCTATGAAGTGCAGGAAGACTCGATAAAAAAGGCCATTAAGAACATCCACACAGCGGTACCGAACACAGATAACCTGACTGTGCGTGCCGCTAACCTGTATGAAGGCATCCAGGACAAGGAACTGGACCGTGTTGTGCTGGACGTGCCGGAGCCCTGGGAGGCAGTGGCCCATGCGGCGGAGGCTTTGCAACCCGGGGGCATCTTCCTGTCGTACCTGCCTACGATCCTGCAGGTGCATCGGCTTGTTGAGGCGTTGAACCAGGAGCCGCTGTTCGATCTGGTGGACAGCTTTGAGGTCATCCAACGGCCGTGGCACGTCACTCGTCGCAGTGTGCGGCCTGTCCACCGGATGGTGGCCCACACCGCCTTCCTCACCACCGCTCGAAAGTGCGCCCCCGGCAAGTACCTGGGTGTGGACGACAAAGCTGAGCCCTGGTACGTGTACAACGATCACGCTGCTGCTGAAGATCCAGAACCTCAGGACTAGGACGCCAGGAGGTTTTGTGTTTCCCCACGATATCGCCACTGACCGCTTACTGCTAAGGGTTCCTGTGCCGGAAGACGCTCAGCGAATCTTTGGCAGCTACACGCAAGACCCCAAAGTAGCCCGCTACCTGACATGGCGACCGGCAAAGACGTTGGCCGACTCTGAACGCCACATTCACGACCGCATACTCGCGTGGCGAAGCGGCAATATCTGTGCATGGTCGGTGGTAGAGACGGAACGGGGCATAGTCATCGGGATGATAGAGCTACGCATCAAAGGTGAGGCCGCCGACGTGGGCTACGTGATTGCACGTGCAGAGTGGGGTAAGGGCTACGCCACAGAGGCTTTGAAGGCCGTCATTGAAGACGGGTTTGTTCACCCGGAAATCGCCAGGTTGGTTGCTGTGTGCGACGTGGAGAACGCAGCGTCTGCGCGAGTCATGGAGAAGGCGGGAATGGTGCAGGAGGGGATTCTACCACGACACATGTTGGCCCCCAACATCTCAGACGAACCCCGCGATGTCTTCTCCTACTCAATCACTAGAAGCTAGTCAGGTAACCGCCAGGAGCTGGAGTCAAGGCTCAGCCTTGTTAGGTATCCATCAGGAATTAGGGTCCAGGCTCAGCCTGATGGTGGGGGTATTTGCCCTCCATCAGCGGCGTATGCGTCGACGCTAGCAGGGGCACGTGGAGCGTATCGAGTTCGTTTTGCAGGCGAGCTTGGTGGGGGTTGTCAGGCGTGAACCCCCAGAGGTCGTCGGTTGAGATGCCTTTTCCTTGGGCCATAACCTTGAAGTTCCCCAACCCTTCCGGCTGCAACAACTCCTGCATACCCATCCTGTTCGCCAAGTACTGCTGCCTTGGGAGCGCTCCGGACTCGTAAGACGCCTGAGCGCGGGAGTTATTGACGAGGCCTTCAACGTAGGTGGTTGCGCCCAGGTTCCGAAGGAACTCGCGTTGTGTCGTATAGCCAAGGACTTCAAGGCCACAAAGGTCTCCGGTGGCTTTCAGCGCAGTGAAATCCACGTGGGCGGTGATGTCCTGTCGACCGACCCTGACGTAGGCGTTGCCGCTGACGACATGCTGGTAGTGGCAGCGCAGTGTGCCGCCCTCCCGCTGGGGCGAATAGAGCTCCTTGGCGGTTCCACCGTAATCGATGGTCAACACGAACCCCCGCTCCAACGCCGCTGAGGCCTCTGTCAGCCACTCGTCCGTACGCAAGCAGACCTCGCCCTTGTATCCCCCTGGGAGCGTGTGTCCCGTGGCGATAACACGCTCGGCGATGAGTTGGCTGGATGGCTCCTGCAGGGCTTCCACGAAACCGTCATCGGAAACGTCTACGAACACTTCGAGGATACGGTCGTCCTGGAATCGAAACCGATGGACAGGGAAGGCATCCAGAAGCTCGTTGGTGAGGATACAGCCGACTAGCCCTTTGATCGGTAGGTTGGCGGCGGCCAGGCAATCAAAATTTGAAGAGGGCCCGGAGGCCGGCCCGGGAGCCAGATTTTTGGGTGCAGCGAAGTCCAAGGCAACATAGCGCAATGCTTGGAAGAACTCCGGGGAGGTTGCCTGAGTCGCTTGTACGATGTCTCTGGCGAGGACGCCGTTTCCGGCTCCAGCCTCAAGCACCGTGAAGGTGCAGGGCTTGCCCAATGACTCCCACATCTGTAGCAGTTGGGCAGCAAGAAGAGTACCGAATAGTGGATGAGCAGTTGGGCTGGTAAAGTAATCTTCGGCTGGCCCGACGGGGGTATGCGACCGATAATACCCGCCAACTGGCGAATACAGAGCTAGCTCCATAAATCGGTCGAAGGTGATTGGGCCGTCACGATGAATGACCTCCCGTATCAGCTGCTCGACAGGTTGCATCGGCCGCGTACTCAGAAATTCCCTACCATACCAAACGTGCTACAACTAACAGGCTAGTTCTTGGTAAGGGTTTTCTCGGCGGTAGCAGTTGCGGTTGGAGTCTGGTTGGCAGTACGTCCGTAGGAAGTGACTTTCTCCCAGCCAACAGAACCCAGCGAATTGACGAACTCCTGCTTCTCACCACACATTTTGCAGGTTCCGACACTGGTAGGGCCATTTGGTGTGTCAATTACCCAATGATGGGGACACATCTCGAACTGACTCTCGATTGCCATAAACGGGCTCCTCCCTCATAGCCGACGATCGGCTTAGCCACTGCAGACAGCACACGAGTATAGATACTGGGGTCAAAGGACAGCGGTAGTATAGAAGAAACTGTAAGGCCGTGTCAACGCACTAGTCCAACCAGAAGTAGTGGGTTTTGTATAGCATTACGCTGTGCAGGATGCCTACAAACATTAGGTGGACGCCTACCAACCATTAGTGGCTTGACCCGTAGGGCTGTTTCTGCTACACCTACGCAGAGCATTCATTAAACATTGTTATTGACCTTGGAAAGGGGAGACACTATGACGCTGACACTACAAACCGCAACCGGCAACTATGGGCATACTAAGTCCATCATTGATGGAAGCCTGAATAACGACAAACTAGCTTTGGATTGGGTGGAAGTCAGCCCGATCATCGGCGCATTTCGGCGAATGATTCGAGGCATGGAGTTTGATGTTTCGGAGATGGCTATCTCCACCTACCTATGTGCCAAGTCCTTCGGCAAGCCCATCACCGCGATTCCCGTTTTCCCGGTGCGAGGGTTCCACCATGGAGCCATCAGCTACAACACGACACTCGGAATCTCCAACCCCAAGAACCTGGAGGGGAAGAAAGTGGGCGTGCGCGGCTGGACGGTGACCACAGGTGTCTGGGTAAGGAGCATCCTCAAAGAGGGTTACGGCGTGGACATAGATAAGATTACCTGGGTTCTTGCCGGCGACGAGCATGTTGCCGAGTATGAGTACCCCTCCAACGTGGTCCCACTCCCTGAAGGATCGGAGCTGCCAAAGATGCTGGCTTCAGGCGAGATTGCCGCTGGCATCGGTGTGGGTCAAGTTGATTCAGATGACGTGAAGCCGCTCATCTCCAATGGTCGAGATGCTGCGGTCCAGTACTTCAAGGACAAGGGCGTCTATCCCATCAACCACACCTTGGTTGTGAAGGACGAACTGCTCGCGGCGAACCCGTGGTTGGCAGAGGAGCTGTTCAACACCTTCAAGGCTGCAAAGGGTTCTTACATCACCCATCTGGATGCAGGCGCTGACCTGTCAGATACGGATCAAGGTATCGTGAAGAACGGCAAGGATGTCGGCGGAGATCCACTCCCGTACGGACTAGCGGCCAACAACACGACCATGGAAGCGATCATTCAGGCGTGTGTCGATCAGAAGGTCATCCCCTCCAAAGTCTCGGTAGAGGAGATGTTTGCTCCCAGCACAGTATCGCTTTCCTAAAAGAGTCAGGGTAGGAGGCGTCCCAGTGCGGATGCTGAAGACAACCAGATAACGCAATCCGTGGAGCCAGACCAACGATGCGGCCTGGCTCCATGGCATTTTAAGGGGGATCGATGGACGTAAAAGCAGGCGCAAAAGAAAAGGTATCCGGAGTACGAGACCATCTCCTGGATTTAAGCCACAGGATCCACGCCGACCCTGAACTGAGATACGAAGAAGTCCATGCATCGGCACTACTGGCTGAATCGCTGGCGAAGGCCGGGTTTGCCGTCGAGACTGGCGTGTGTGACCTGCCGACAGCCTTTATTGCGAGGGCTGGCAGCGGGCCGATGCATATCGCCATCTGCGCGGAATACGATGCCCTTCCCGGTGTTGGTCACGCCTGCGGCCACAACATGATTGCTGCCATGGCTGTTGGTGCAGGGATTGCAGCCGCGCAGATTGCCGACGATGCGGGCCTCACCATCAGCGTCATCGGCACCCCGGCAGAAGAAGGTGGCGGAGGCAAGATATACATGCTGGAGCGGGGGGCCTTCAAAGGCGTCCACGCTGCAATGATGATCCATCCGGCACCTAATGAAAGCCCAACACCGGACATCATTGCTTCTTCTCGGCTCGAGGCGAAGTACACAGGGAAATCTGCCCACGCTGCTATGGCGCCCCATGAAGGCATCAATGCGGGAGATGCTTTGACCATCGCGCAGACGGCAATCGCATTGCTGCGACAGCAGATACTGCCTACTGATCGGATACACGGAATCGTCACTGACGGCGGCGATGCACCGAACATCATCCCCTCCCATACTGCAGCCCAATTCAGTGTCCGTTCCCAGACTGCAGAACAGCTTGCAAGGCTGAGACCAAGGGTGGATCGCTGCTTCGAGGCGGGTGCCCTGGCCACCGGAGCCATGTTGGAGATTATTGAAGGCATCAAGTACGCCCAGATGCAGCACGACATTGCGATGGCAGAGGTGTACCAGCGGAATGCGGAAGCCATTGGAAGGAAATTCTCGGCTCGTGTTGGAGAGCGGCAGGAGCCAGGCGGCTCAACGGACATGGGGAACATTTCCCTGGCAATCCCGTCCATCCACCCCAACATTGGAATCGAGTGCTCGCCTGCCGTGAACCACCAGCCCGAGTTCGCTGCCCATTGCATCACGGAGATCGCTGACAAGGCTGTCGTTGACGGTGCATTAGCCATGGCGTGGACGGCCATCGACCTGGCCCAGGACGCAGAGATGCTTAAGCGACTGACAGCCAAGGTTTCGGCGTAAACAGGGGTGTGCTGTACGAGAAGCTCGCATGACGGAATCTGACTCCAATAGGCTCGGCCTGACGGAAGAGGACCTGCGATTTGTCGTCGAGGAAGCGGGCCCTGATGTTATGGACCCGGAACGCCTCAAGCAGTTGATACGCGACGACCCCAGCTTCCGCAACGCGCTGGTTGATGACGATAGGGTGTTTGATCGGGTGACTTCCTCAGAGGATGAGGAGTTACTGCAGGTGTCTCCCGCGCTGTACTTTGATGTGCTCCTTCGGCGTGCGCTGAAAGACCTTGGTCAGGAGAGTCACACACTGGAACGCTCTGGCAGCGAGACCGTGGTGGTTTTTGACACCAACGAGGTGACTGAGTTCCTCTCGAACGGCGCTGTCATTGACTACCTGGCTGCGATGCTGGCCTCGTTCACCAAGGTGGAGAGCTACGTGGTGCCCGTCATAGTCCGCAGGGGAACGTGGCGTCGAGTTCGCTTCAATGACATGGATATTGACAGCCTGGTCAAGCTGGCGGCCTCTGTGGATGAGAGCCAGCAGTTCCGTTACTTCAAGCGGATAGCCGATGTCTGTTTGTTTGTACTGGGAATCTTCCCCAGCCATGCTCAAAGCGGTGGCAGGAAGATGTTTATCGGGGCGACACCGTCCGGGGTTTCCCGGCGGGGACGAAGGACGGAGGAGGAGTATACAGACATCGGCAGGCGGTTCTACCAGACCGCCGGGAGGCATCCTACGGCAGATGCAGCTGGGTTGACCGAACCGATGAACCTGCTGCGCGATAACTTTGGTGTAGCCCGAAAAATCCTAAATATCGTATCTGAACGGTACCTCCGATACTCCCGCAGCCAGGTCTTTGACGTTGGAATATCGTAGCTACTAAAGCCGGAACAATTGAAAGAGGCCTCGCCCTGGATTCAGGAGCGAGGCCTCTCGTGTGTTACGGATGTGTTTTAGGGTCTACTTCTCTTGGAGCATCGCTCCACCATAGGCGGTAATCTTGGAGATATCGATGACGATTGCGCAGCCCTTCTTCTCCGGGTCTGAGTCCTTTTCCGGTTGGACGGTCCTGTCCCAGACACTCTCTCGTGTGTCACCATCTGTGTGGATGGTTGCTGTGCCATAGAACTTGAACGCTACCCTGGCCTCCGGGTCGCGGTACATCACCAGTACCTGAGGGTTTTCCTGGATGTGCTCTAGGCCGTCTTTGTTTGAACGTTCCCAGAACGCCAGGTGATTCTTGTCATAAACCATCATGCTTGCGCGGAAACCCATACTGGGCCAGCCATCTTTCCCTGCTGTAGCAAGGATGCAGGGCTTACGGTTCGCCTGATTGTTGTCTATATGCTCTACCATTTCCTCGGTCATCTCAATAGCCATCTGAGTCCCCCCTTGTATTTGTGCGACACACCATAGGTAGCGTGTGCGCTGTTGGTCGTTGAGTGTACCGATGGCTTGTGGAGTCGTCAACGTTTGATGCGGCCATTGGAACTTGTTGATTCACTTGACACCTTTGGTTCAAAAATTGAGCCGATTAAGACTTCTAACTTTGTGGCTGGTTTGTTATGCTTCTCTCGCACTTAAGCAAACGCGGTAGCGAGCCGCGTTCATTACTAGTAGCGAAAATGTTCTTTAGATTGTAATCTTTGGAACTTTTGAAATGTTCGTTCGTTCTATAGGCGTGCCGCTTGGAGGGTACACGCGCGGACTCGCCAGAGGGTCACGAGATTTTGGAGGCAGGTTTGAAGGTTCTTCGTCGGATAAAATGTAAGCTGTTCGGGCATCAACCAGTGTATGCCACCTTTGGTATGCAGAGCCTAACGAATTTGAACTGCGAACGGTGTAATATCCGGGTTCGGTAGTTGCTCAAAGCCCATACAATTCCCCTCAATTAACGCCACATTCTTCCGCTATTGGGACCTCCTCGGTTCCTTCGCTAGCTGCAGGTTGATGGTGTATTTCCTTTTCCCCCGACTCTGAATTCATTTTGTAGTGCTCCATACGATAGGGTGCACTATAGTCTACGCAACATTACAGAGATTATTTTCTATAGCAGATACCGAGTTTCAGTAGAGCAAGGAAGCTATCATGCTGAAAGGAGATTCAGAAAATGCCTGACAGAATAGGAATGGAACGTTTCACCTATGAGACCGCAGAGGGCTGGGAGAAGATACCGGAGGGCTATGAATTCCCGGACGCCTCTGGAGTGACCGTTGATTCAGATGACAATGTGTACATCCTGAACCGGGGAGTGCACCCGGTCATCGTGCTGGATAAGAACGGCGACTTCGTACGTTCTTTTGGGGAGGGCGAGTTCGATCAGCGCGCCCACGGTATCCACTGCAGCCCTGACAACTTCATCTACACCGTGAACGATAGCCAGCACTGCATCAAGAAGTACACACGGGAAGGCAAGCTGGTCATGGTCATTGGTGAAGAGAACAAGGCTGCCGAGAAGTGGAGTGGCACGCCGTTCCATCGCCCTACAAACATGGCTGTCTCGCCCAACACCGGCGACATCTACGTCACCGATGGCTACGGGAACAGCCGTGTGCACCGCTACTCCGCGAAGGGGAAACACATCGTATCCTGGGGCGCTCCGGGTGTGGAGCCTGGCGAGTTCCAGATACCCCACAACGTGGTCATTGATAAAGACGAGAACGTCTACGTGACCGATCGTGAGAACTACCGGCTTCAGGTCTTCAACAGCAAGGGAGAGTTGCAGGCGATCTGGCAGAACATCTATCGACCACAGGAGCTTTGCATGGACCAGAAGGGCATCATCTACGTAGGTGAGATGCTCATGGACACGGAGTTGACCGAGTAATAGATAAGGCTTGCTACAAATCCCGCGCCAGCAGCAAGTGCCATAGTCAATCCAATACCCATCAGCCAACTATTTAATATTTCTGTTTCCTCTGCGAAAGACGCGCCCATTAAACCCAAGAGCAAAATGAACAATCCGACCAAACCCATGAGGCAAAATGCAAATAGAATTGCTAACTTTTTTAATACTGATCCAGTCATGCCGCTATTGTAGACCATTGGTCAATAAAAGGGGCGGGACGGCACTTCCCCTAAACGGCTAATGCCCCACTAGACACTTGAACATAGCCCTTGGTGAGCGTGAAGCAGGTTAAAATGAAAAACAGCGGCCATTATGGCCGCTGTTTTTGTTTTGCTAGTAAGCGGGTGGACTGAGACGCAGTAACTACGTAACCTCTGAAACGCGATTGAACTGTTCGGCCTTCCAGGTGTCAGCTGCCATAATGGATTTGAGCTTCATGACCGCGTCCCACAAATCCGTATAACGCGTGTAGAGCGGAGTTAAGCCGAATCGCATGATGTCAGGAGCTCGGAAATCGCCGATAACGCCCACTTCAATCAGCGCTTGCATGATGGGGTACCCATGCTCCGAACGGAGGGATACCTGACTGCCTCGCTCTTCAGCATCCGAGGGAGTGGCAAGGGTGAATCCATACTCGGAGAAATGCTCGTCAACAAGTCGGATGAACGCGTCACCCAATGCAAGCGACTTCCTACGGACTTCGTCCATGTCGGCACGGAGCAGTATATTTACGCCAACCTCCACGGGGGCAAGAGAAATTATCGGCTGTGTCCCTGAAAGGAACTGGCCGATATCGGATTTGGGTTGGTAGTCTCGCTCGAAAGCAAAGGGCTTTTGGTGGCTCCACCACCCTGTCAGGGGCTGCGTTGCTTTGCCCTGATGTCGCTTGGCCACAAAGAGGTAACCTGGCGCACCAGGGCCTCCGTTGAGGAATTTGTAGGTGCAGCCAACGGCAAAATCTACATCGCACTGATTCAAGGCGACTGGAAGCGCTCCAGCGGAGTGGCAGAGGTCCCACATTACAAGGGCGCCTACGTCATGGGCCTTCTGAGTAATTGCCTTCATATCCAGGAGGTGACCCATTTTGTAGTGAACCTGGGTAAGGGAGACAAGTGCCACATCATCGGTAATGGCATCAAGGATGTCGTCCTTCTCAACAAACCGGATTTGGTGATGCTGACCTAGCTGTTCAATCAACCCCTGGGTGATATAGGCGTCTGTGGGGAAATTGCTCCCCTCCATGAGAATGACCTTGCGGTCCGGTCGCATTTTGAGGGCAACAGAGTGGAGTTTGTAGATATTGAGCCCGGTGCCGTCTACGCAAACGACCTCTCCGTCATCCGCGCCGATGATTTGGGCGATCTTGTTGCCGATTGTTTCCGGCAGTGAGAACCAACCCGCTGAGTTCCAGCTAGTGACGAGTTTGTTGCCCCATTCCTCTGCAACGACCTCGTTGACGCGGTCAGGCGTGGCCTTTGGCAGTGCTCCGAGGGAGTTCCCATCGAAGTAAAGGATGCCTTCAGGAAGGCTGAATTCATCGCGGAACAGCTTGAGAGGGTCTTTCCTATCCAGTTCTTCTAGTTCTTCACGTGTCATGTTCAAAAGCTCATCCAGTGTTCGATGCTATTTCAGATACGATGAAAGCTATTGGCCGGGGGGCCTTCACTGTGCTATCGATGCGAAGTTTCCGGGCAAAGTGACCTCCAAAAAGGTCATATCAGTTGAACAGCCGGTCAGCGAGTATTGTGTGTCTCTTGGGATGACGATGGAATCGCCGGGCTCAAGGTCCTGGTTGCTGCCGTCCTGGGAAAACGTCGTTTTCCCGGACAGAACGAAGGCAAAAAGGAACTCTTCCTGGTGAATAGTGACGGGTGTTGCGCTGCCGCCCGCTGATCGAACGACCTTCGCACCTGCCACACCGCGGGTTGCATCATTGATACCGATGTCCCGGGTCTCAAACCCCTCGTGTCGCCACGGAGTCCAAATGTCTGTAGCAGAATCATGGTAGAGGAACAGTTGCTCCCCAAATAGCTTCTCCGGTGTGTTCTTACCTGTGGGCAAGCTCATCACCAGATCGCCGTGGGTCTCATGTTCCGCGGGGCATCCCACTTCAACGACTTCCAGGCCATCGGAGGATTCCAACACTCGGTGTCGTATTTCAGGCGGTTGTAGGAAGCAGTCGCCTGCCTTCATGAGAATAGGCTCTCCCTGATCCTCATACGCCACTTTCACCCAGCCCTTGTAGCAAAAGATCATCTGAAAACGGACCCTGTGGAAGTGCACGTAGTCGCCTACGGGCCCTCCCTCTGGGATTCTTATGTGTGACGCGATGAATCGCCCGCCCTGCCTGTTTGGAATGAGGTCCCGATAGAGCATCCGTGCTCGACCGGTCTTCCATGAGGCGTTGTCGCTTATCTTGCTGATGACCAGAGATTGGTCTTCGGGAGGTATGGAGAGGGGCGGATTCGCTTCTTTGACCAGGATTCTTGTGCCGTTTGGCGCAGTGACTTCTTCACCATCATCAACAGAGACTTTGGTGAGGTCACAGTTCATTCGAAGGGTCTGGCCGTGTAGCTCCGCCCCCGATTCAAGCCTGATTCGAATCCCATGGCCAATGATTATTGCGGTGGATGGGTTGTCCGCAGGAAAGATCGCTGCGACAGCAAACCCTAACTTCTTTGTGAAGAAGTTGATGTTCTCCGTAATGTCAGCGCAGGAGATGACAATCTCAGCGGTTTCGATGGTGGATAGGAGTTCATCGGTGGATGTG
>JAPYRQ010000040.1 GCA_029936935.1 Dehalococcoidia bacterium
GCAGTCCCTGAAGAGGCGGAGACGTTGGCGACTCGCATCAGGGAGCGGTTCGATTGTGTTGAAACATTGATAACGCCATTCACCCCGGTAATTGGCGCGCACACGGGACCAGGCCTCTTGGGGGTAGCGTTTTATGCCGATGAGTAAACACGCGTGATGTTGCTTTGAAAACCCGATTCAAAAAGGGCTTCTCCTTATCGGCTGCTCTGGTATAATCACCGGCAAGCGGTTGTAGACCGTATCGTGGGCCTTGCCTGCGATGACTGATAAGACGTCTACCAGCGATCCTCGACCACCCCTCGCTAGGCAGGCTCATAGAACATCCAGCCCAGTGCTGGTAAGGAGATACACGTGAGCGACGTTCGCGTAGTTGTCACAGGCATCGGCATTGTTAGCCCCTTAGGCCTCACCGTTGCATCCACATGGGACTCACTGCTCAAAGGTCGATCGGGAATTGCCCGGATCGCTGCCTTTGACCCCACTGAATTTGAAACCCAGATCGCTGCAGAAGTCAGTGATTTCGACCCTGAGAACTACATGGATCGAAAAGAAGCGCGCCGGGCGGACCGGTTCTCCCAGCTCGCTCTTGCGGCGGCGGCGGAGGCCATAACTCAGGCAGGGCTGGATCAAGAAGAGCCCTTAGGCAACCGGACATCCTCTCTCATTGCCAGTGGTGTGGGCGGCATCATCACCCTATCGGAACAGTTTGATGTCCTCCACGATAAAGGCCCCAAGCGCATCAGCCCGTTCCTCATCCCCGCGATGCTCATAGACATGGCTGCTGCCAACGTCTCCATGAAGTACGGCGCACGTGGACCCAGCTTTGCTACGGTCTCCGCTTGCGCAAGCGGCGCTGACGCCATTGGCAGTGGATACGAATTGATTAAACGCGGCGATATAGACGTTGCCCTCTGCGGCGGCACGGAAGCCCCTGTCTGCCCTATCGCGCTTGCCGGCTTCAACTCCGTGGGAGCACTGTCCAAGAATAACGATGACCCTGAAGGTGCATCCAGGCCTTTCGACGCCAAGCGTGACGGCTTCATCATCGGAGAAGGCGCTTCCGTCCTGGTCATCGAGAATCTGGAGCACGCACTGGCTCGAGGAGCCACGCCACTAGTGGAGTTGGTGGGTTACGGCGCAAGCTCTGACGCATCGCATATCACCCAGCCTGCACCGTTAGGCGAAGGCGGCGGACGAGCTATGCAGCAGGCGATTGATAACGCAAATCTCAAGCCTTCTGATGTGGACTACATCAACGCCCACGGTACCTCCACGGCAATGAACGATAAATTTGAAACGGACGCCATCAAGGGGGTCTTCGGAGAGGGCGCTCGTGCGGTGGCGATTAGTTCAACCAAATCGATGACGGGACACCTGTTAGGTGCTGCCGGAGCGATAGAATCCGCCATCTGCGCGATGTCTATCATGAACGGTATCGTCCCACCGACCACCAACTACGCCAACCCTGACCCTGAGTGTGACCTGGACTATACGCCCAATGAGGCCAGGGAAATGACGGTGGATGTTGCAATGACGAACTCCCTAGGGTTTGGCGGTCACAACGCCTCTCTCGTGTTCCAGCGGTATCAGGCCTAACAGGCTTATAAGACCGTGACGCTTGAGGGTTCAATACCCCGCCCTCGCTGGACCCTGGCGTTGCCGGTCCCTGACGATGTGGTCGCAGCTTTGGACATGCCTCGACTATGGGCGCAGGTCCTCTACAACCGTGGCATCCAAGACCCGGAGTCTGTGCGAGACCTGTTAGATGCCTCACATGACGCCCTCCACGACCCATTCCTATTCGATGACATGGACATTGCTGTGCGTCGCGTCCTGCAGGCAATCCGTGACGGCGAGACCATTGCTGTGTTCGGCGACTTCGATACCGATGGCGTTACGGCCACTGTGCTGCTCTACGAGGCGCTGAACGACCTGGGCGGCACAGCCATCGCCCACATACCCCACCGCGTCAGAGACGGCCACGGCCTCAACATCGACGCCATCAACGATATGCGGGGCCGCGGCGCTACGTTGGTCATCACCGTGGACTGCGGCATCACCTCCGTGGAAGAGGTCAGGGTAGCAAAAGAGTTGGGCATGGATGTCATTTTGACGGACCACCATGCTCCGTTGACTGGATTGCCTGACGCCTACGCTGTGGTGACACCTCGCAGGGCCGTTGACGCGTACCCCTTCCCCTTCCTCACCGGCGTAGGAATCGCCTTCAAACTGGTTCAAGCCTTGCACCAAATTCAGGAGACAGAGGTGTCAGAAGGTGCACTGGAATTGGCCGCACTGGGCACGGTGGCGGACATGGCACCACTGCTGGGCGAGAACCGCACGCTGGCCACCCTTGGGTTGGCAGGGTTACGTAAGACGAAGCGACCGGGAATGCTTGCCCTCCTGGAGGTGGCCCACACGACAAGCGACGCGCTTGACCATGAATCGATACCCTTTGTCATCGCCCCACGACTCAACGCAACAGGACGCATGGACACCGCCGACCTCAGCTTTGACCTCCTCACAGCGCCTGACATGGACACAGCTCGCGTGTTGGCGGCCCAGGTTGAGGCCCTCAACCAACAACGCAGGGAGTTGACCGGCACGTTGGTGGATGAAGGTGTAGACCAGGCGTCGCTTCAAGTGGAGAGCGAGTCGCTCATCTTCCTATCAAGCGAGGATTATGAGCCTGGCGTCAGCGGCCTTGTGGCTGGTCGATTGGCGGAGCGGTTCTATCGGCCAGCCATTGTTGTATCGATTGACGGTGACATCGCCCGGGCGAGTGGTCGCAGCATCCCCGAGTTCAACCTGAGTGAAGCGCTTGCAGAGTGCGAGGAGCTTTTCAATCGGTTCGGTGGACACCCTGCGGCAGCCGGATTCGTTGCCGATACATCCAACCTTGAAGCTATCAAAGAACGCCTC
The DNA here is from genome assembly GCA_029936935.1 of Dehalococcoidia bacterium. Classification (GTDB taxonomy): domain Bacteria; phylum Chloroflexota; class Dehalococcoidia; order Lucifugimonadales; family UBA1127; genus UBA1127. Next base: position 2,923 of record JAPYRQ010000040.1, read on the forward strand.
CAAGCGATGGCAACGGAGCAGCTACAAGGCATTGCCCTTGAGCCGAAGTTGCACATCGACGCGGAGGTCGACTTCAAAGACGTGCTGGGCGAGACGTACAAGTTCCTACGGTCGCTGGCACCCTTTGGCCAGGAACATACTGCGCCAGCGTTTCTTGCACGCAACGTGGGGGTGACCGACCTTCGGCAGATGGGTTCAGATGGGCAACACATGCGGCTGACGCTGCGACAGAGCGGTGCCAAATGGGACGCCGTGGCATTCAACCAACGCTGGCCTGACGGACTCCCCATGCCGGAAGCAGGCAACCCCTCCGCCCTGGACGTTGTGTACATTCCGGGGATCAACAACTTCAACGACAGGAGCACAATGCAGTTCAGGCTGCTTGCTATGCGACCGTTGGAAGCCTAGTCGTCTTCCAACCCAGACGTGTCGCCCAACGGCAGTCCAAGCTCCTCAGCCTTCAGCAGACGCCGCATGATCTTGCCACTTCGCGTCTTCGGCAACGATGCCCGGAACTCGATACTCCGAGGCGCAATGGCCTGCAAACGCTTCCGTCCATGCCCCAGGATTTCGCGTCGAAGCGCCTCAGTGGGCTCATACCCGTCCTTCAGAGACACAAATCCCTTCACCACTTCCATCGCTAGAGCATCGGGGATGCCGATGACGGCAGCTTCAGCCACGGCAGGGTGCTCAATAAGCACGCTCTCCACCTCAAAGGGGCCCACCAGATGGCCGGCGGTGTTTATCACGTCGTCAGCACGACCTACGAACCAGATATAGCCGTCCTCGTCGATCTTCGCCTGGTCGCCGGAGATGTACCAACCCTTGATGAACTTGGAGTTGTAGAGTTCCAGGTTGTTCCAGTATGTGTGGAACATTGATGGCCAGCCGGGACGAACGGCAAGGTAGCCTTCCTCGCCTGTTGGCACCGGGTTGTACTCACCGTCCAGAATGCCCATCTCAACGCCGGGGATTGGGCGTCCCATGGAGCCGGGACGGACGTCCATTGCGGCATAGTTGGCCACCATGATTGCGCCGGTCTCCGTCTGCCAGTAGTTGTCGTGGATGGCCTGATCGAACACCTTGGTGCCCCAAACGACAGCCTCCGGGTTGAGGGGCTCGCCAACGCTATTGATGTGTCGCAGGGTGGAGAGGTCGAAGCGCGCGGGCACATCGTCGCCAGCCTTCATCAGCATGCGAATCGCCGTTGGGGCTGTGTACCACACCGTCACTTTGTACTTCTGGATGACCTCATACCATGCACGGGCGCTGAACCCGCCCTCGTAGATGATCTGCGTCACGCCGTTGGACCAAGGGGCGAACATGCCGTACGAGGTGCCGGTAACCCATCCCGGATCCGCGGTGCACCAGTAGATATCGTCCGGATGCAAATCAAGGACCCACTTGCCGGTGGCGTACTGCTGCACGACTGCGATATGACGGTGCACCGCGCCCTTTGGCTTGCCTGTGGTACCGGAGGTGTAGTGGATGACCGAGTAGTCATACATGCTGGTGTTGGCGATAGTGAAATCGGACGATGCGTCTGCCATGAGGGTTTCATAGCTGAGATCGCCCGCAATGAGGGATTTTTTGTCCCTGCCGTCCTTGTTCACAATGATGGTGTGCTTGAGTTCAGGGAGGCTCGGTAACATCTCGGTCACCCTGCGCCTCAGGTCGGGCTGTGCCACCAGAACCGAGGCTCCACTGTCAAACATGCGGTCTTTCACCGGGTCCGGGCCGAACGCGGAGAACAAGGGCCCAACTACTGCACCCAGCTTGAGCGCGCCGAAGATGGCGAAGTAGAGTTCAGGCAGCCGCTCCATGAAGACGAATACCCGCTCGCCCGTCTCAACCCCAAGCGACTGAAGCACGTTGGCGAATTTGTTGGTCTGCTCCTTCATGTCCTGGAAGGTATATCGTTCTTCTTCACCGTTCTTGCCTACCCAAACGAGCGCCGTCTTGCCGCCGCGACCGGCCTCTACGTGGCGATCGATGCACTCGTGAGCCTGGTTCAGGTAGCCGCCGGGGAGCCAGTCCAGCTCCTTGTACATGTCTGTCCACTGGAAACCGGCTCTTGCGGCATCTACGTCCGGCAGGTTTGGCGTTACCGCCATTTTGTCTGCCGGTTCTTTTCCAATAGTCTCGTATTCCATGATGCCTCCTTAGGTGTACGGGGGCGTTGCCTGATAGCTAGGGCCACAATCTACCGCCGTAGACAGGGAGCGTCAAGCAGCAGGGCATCGCCCTGTACTCATATCCCCTGACGGAAGGGGGTGAAGCAGCGTATGCTAGTGTGTGCAAACATCAAATGAGGAGTGAACGATGAAGAAAGCTACATGTAAGGATATGCGCGGAGCATGCAGTCTGGAGTTCCAAGGTGAGACCGCCGAAGAGATGGGCGGGAAATGCCGACAACACGTCATGCAGATGGTAGAGTCAGGGGATGCGCCTCACAAGGCTGCCCTTGATACGATGATGGCTCAGAGCAAAGAAGATCAGATGAAGTGGTATGGAGAGTTTACGGCCAACTTTGACTCACTGCAGGACGCATAAACAGCTAACGTAAATGTTAGATACAAAAGAGAGGCGATTGTTTAAGCGCCTCTCTTTTTATGTGCTGGTTGTCAGTAGTTGTTAAGCCTTGGGCTGGATGAGCACACGGACGGTGCCATCACCCTCGTCGCGCTGGTTGACCAGCACGTGGCCGCCCTTCTCCGTCCAGAGAATGACATCGAAGATATTGAGGGCATCGCCAAGGATCGTCTCAACCATCGATGAGTGGTCAGCCTGGGTCTGCTTCTCCAACGCAGCAATGACGCCGGCGCAACTCTTACCCCTGCCATCAATGACTACCCAGCCGCCGCCGGTCGTTACAACAGGTGTATCGCCGTTGGTGCCGTTGGCCTCCGGCCGGACGCTGATCTCCCCGCTCTTACGGAGATCAACCTGTTTCTTGAACTCGGCAACCGCCTCCCAGGCAACCGTACGATCGCGGTCACCGGTGCTGCATACTGCGCCACGCACACCCACGATGTCCGGGTTGATGCGGGCCAGTTCGTCCAGGTCGTCAAGCTTGAGGTGGCCCGACAGCGCGGTGCTGAGGCCACGCTTCTTGCCTTCCAGAACCATGTCGTGCAACTCAGCCTCGGTGAGGAAGTCGAACAAGTTGCGACCGTCCTTGATGAGTGTATCGATAAGGAAGCCATCGCACTCGCCGTCAGTAGCAAGCTGCACCATCAACTTGGGGTCAAGCCCGCCCTCGTAGAGCAGGTTGTCTGCGAACAGGGAGCCGACCAGCTTGGTATTGTAGCCGTCCATGGCTCGTCGTGACTCCTTGAGGATCTCAACCGCCGTGTCGTAATCGGTCTGCATGAAGCCAATCTTCACTGAGGTGGCATCCATTACCGCAGCAGCATACGCGGCCATCGCCACGGTACCAGCTTGGTTCGGGACGACGCCCAGCGTGATGCTGACGTGGTTCTCCGGCTGAATCTGCGCTCGAACTTGTCGAACGGTGGTGGGGTGGCCGGAGCCGACCAGCGCCTCCTGTAGGTTCTTGACGTCTACCACGTCTGCACCGCCGCGTTCGGCCTCAAGGGCCTCTTCAACGTTCTGAACGCTGACCATGAGCAGCATCCCTGTGGCAAAGGCATTGTTGCCTGTGAGCCAGGTTGCGCGGGGCTTGTATGGTGTCGTGGCTACGGGTGTCTTAGGTTTCAATGGAGTCAACTCCTCTTTTAGTTGGGACTTTTCGGCGGCTGAGAACTGAGGCAGGGGATGTCGAGTGGGGCCACCGGCCATACCCATCAACTCACCCCAATACTTAATCATTGCAACGGGTAACGCGCCGCCATTCTTATCGGCGGTCCGCGTCCACCATGTGTCCGATAGCTCGTTCAATCGACGTAGATGGGCTTCATAGAAATCGTCGTCATAGTCCCCGGTACTGGCGCGCTCGATGAACTGGACGTAGTTGTTCACCTCAGGGGTATCGAAACGCCAGTCGGACGTGTTGGCGAACATGACCTGCTGCTGGAAACCCAAATCCTGGGCGAAGGGGTAAATCCACTCGTCAGGCGTGCTTATCACGTATTCCTTGCCGAGGGACAGGTGAGTTTCGATGGATAGCTGCTGGTTGAAGCTCGCTTCTTTAACGCCGACGACTTGATCCAACTCGCATATCTGCCGCAAGCCCTGGGGGCTCATGACGATGCCGAACTGAGGTGAGTTGTAGAACATGATGCCCAGGTTTGTGTTGTCGCTGAGGGTTTTGACGTACTCAATGACCTGGCCCTCGGTCTTGGCTTCCATGTACGGTGCCGCGACGACCAGCAGGTCGAATCCGGCCGACTCCGCATGTCTGGCGAGGTCAAGGGTCACTCGACTCGATGTGTGGGTGACGTGGGCGGCAACTGGCCATGTCCCGCCGGCTTCTTCGGCAACGATGTCCATGACGCGGAGTCGCTCATCGTGGGTAAGGCTCCAGAACTCGCCCATGCCCCAGGTGCATCCTGCGCCTCGTGTGCCGAGCTTCCGTACGTGTCTGATATTGCTTCGCAAACCAGGTTCGTCCAAGTCGCCATTCTGTAGGAACGGAGTTACCAGGGTGCTCCACTGGCCTTTCAACGTCTCCCAAGCCCAATCCTGAGCTTCACTTGCCTTGTAATGGGCCATTCCGGATCCTCCGTAAGCGCGCGGGTCTGCCTAATGTGGTCGCAGTGGGTAAGTGAACAAATTACCACATCTGAGTCTAGTGAACAGGTATGAGGCTGTCAATTGGCCGCCCTACGAAACTCGTCTTACCAACTTCCCGGTTTTTGAGCGTGCTTCTCTCTTCGTATAGAGTGCTGTGCACATACATACGGAGGGCCAGAAACATGTACAAGGAATACAAGCAGTACCCGGACATCGCGCCGGTATCCAGCCATTACTCACGGGCCGTAAGGGTGGGCAACATGCTCTTCATCGCAGGGTGCACGGCCAACGACAACCCTGCGGAGAACGGTGACTTCCCCAGCCAACTTCGGGAGACCCTGGAGCGCATCAAATCAATCATGGAGGCAGAGGGGCAGACCCTGGATGATGTGGTTAAGCTAACGACCTTTGTGGTCGACATCGAGGCAATCGCGGTATATTAGCCAATACATATTCAAGGAGAGGACGGAACACGTGGATAAAGAATTCAAGAATTACCCGGACATCGCCCCGGTAATGGGGGCATATTCCCGAGCAACCAAAGTAGGCAGCACGTTCTACATGGCGGGATGCACAGCAGGAGACAGCACGGCGCCGTTGGCGGACCAGGTGCGCATGACCCTTGAGAAGATCGAGGGTGTGCTGGAAGCGGAAGGCCGGTCTATGGCTGACATCGTGAAGATGACGACGTTTGTCACTGACGTGAAGGAGTGGACGGCTAGCAGTGACGCCAACAACGCCACTTTCAAGGAGTTCTTCAAGGGGCAGTACCCGCCCAACACCATGATTGGCTGCGCGGCGCTTGCTCTTCCAAGCATGAAGGTAGAAATTGAGGCAATCGCAGTCTTCTAAACACGTAATTGAATAGAGCGATCAACACATACCTGTGGAGGGGAAAAGTGAAAAAGGAATACAAGCAGTACCCAGATATCTCGCCAGTCCCGGGCAACTACTCCCGCGCGGTCAAGGCAGGTGACCTGTTTTTATTGCTGGATGCACGGCAGGCGGAAGCGAAGCGGAGAACGGCTCACTACCCGACCATCTGCGTGAGGCTCTGAGGCGCATCAAGGCCATCCTGCCTGTGGAAGGTCAGACCATGAACGACGTGGTGAAGCTGACGACGTTTGTGACCGATGTGAACGAGTGGATTGAGACCCGTGCTGCCAACAACGCGGTGTTCGAGGAGATGTTCGATGGCAACTACCCCACCAACACCCTCATCGGCTGTGCGGCATTGATTCGCCCTAGCTTGAAGATAGACATAGAGACGACATGTGTCTTCTAGGTTGACCGACAAAAAAGAGCAAAAGAAAGAGCCCCGGCCTTAACGGCCGGGGCTCTTTCCTATTTACGAGTTTGATCTAGGCCTTGGTGGCCTCCCATTTCGTCGGGCCGTACATTTGTGTCTTTACCGCTTCCACGGCGTCCGCTGCCGACATATCGCCGGGAACGGTGACTCTGGCCGTGTGCACACGATAGGACTCAGGGTTGCTTGGGCCGGAGGGCTCCTGGCCTTCCATCAGCGCACGGGCGGCGTCCAAGAGACGCCGACGCACCTTGATGATGGACTCATCAGAGCTGACCAGCTTCTCCAGGTTCCTCTTGGCTCGCGGTCCCCACTGGTCCTCAACCAACGCAAGGTCCTGGATGGGGAATGCCTTGATGCCGCTGTAGGAGTAGTTCTTCTGAGCCACTCGATCGATGAGGTACTCGTTGTCCTTGTTTTCCACGGCAAGGAAGCTACCAGGGATCTGATCCGGGAAGGTGTAGCCGCCGTACTTGTCCTCCGCGATCTGCTGCGGCGTGAAGTGGTGGTAGCTCCAACGTAGGCGGAACATGTAGCAACTCTCATCGTCTATGGGGATGCGCATATTGCTTGAGAACACGTCCGGCCCGGCGATGCCTGCCGAGCTGTATGAGGGCATGTAGAAGTGGCCGACGTTGGCCTGCTGCTGTCCGTCCGATGTGGTGGAGACAGCAACGTTCATGATGCCGTAGTCCGTGTCCACGTAGTCGGCGAACGTGCGGTTCAGGAAGCTGTTGAACACACCCGCACCGAAGCGACGTCCGGGGTTTCCCTCGTTGTTGTCCAGGGTGCTGTGCAGGAAGTAGGCATGGCTGGGGTCATAATCGCCCTCAACGGCCTGGAAGTAGTTGCATCGCAGCCAGTACTTCCGGAGGTAGCGGCTATCCTCACCCACATCCAACCACTCAAAGGCAGGCTTGGGAGGCTCTTTGTCCGCAGGCCCCATGTAGGTCCAGATGATGCCGCCCTTGTCCCATGACGGATATGACTTAATGGTGACCTTGTCCTTGTAGGTCTCGCCCTCAGGACTGTTGGGCAGTTCCACGCAGTTGCCGTTCACATCAAACTTCCAACCATGGTAGACGCAACGCAGACCGCACTCTTCGTTTCGACCGAAGAACATGGGGGCACCGCGATGTGGGCAATAGGCATCGACGAGGCCAGGTTTGCCATCGGAGTCACGAAAAGCAATCAGGTTCTCGCTGAGGAGCTGGACGCGGACTGGCGTGCAGTCGGCTCCTGGAATCTCCTCCGACAAGAGGGCTGGAATCCAGTGTCGCCGGAACAGATCACCCATGGGAGTGCCAGGACCGGTCTGAGTCAACATATCGTTTTCTTCAACAGTAAGCACAGAAAAACCCTCCCCTGTATTATTTATCGGCAACTGCTATGTCGTGCGGGCTGCCGCTGCACCGCATAACCACGGTACAATTGCAAAAATGGTATTGCGATGGGCATAACGTGTCAACTTCAATGACCATGAAAGATATATACAAGGAGCGCCTTAATGACAGAGGGATGTCTCAGACATAATCACTATGGCAGATATGGAGCAAGTCTTTGACGTGACTGACCTGTTCGGGATCGATAGAGAGACCATCAGTGTGGAGTTGAGCAAAAAGGACCCTGGCCTGGTGCAGAAAGCCGACGATGGCAGCCTGGTAATCACCCTGCCGCTGAGCACCCCGGTAGATGCGTGGGCAACCACACTCCTGGCAGAGTTGGAACGGTTGGGGTACGAGAAAGCCTAATTGCCGTAGAACGTCGTCCGGGGGTAGAAGTCCTCCCAGGCCCAACCGTATGTAGTCGCGATGTTTGCAAGCCTCAGAAATGAGGGTTCCAGCGCACAGCGTTTACGTGTAAGCTACTGTTGCTCTGAAGCAAGCTGCGTATTTATCGTATGAATTGTCTTAGCAGGGCAGACAAACGCCTTAGGGAGGGCCCCGTACATGCCTACATCCAATGCAATCCTGCTACCGTCCAATGTGCAGCCTGCCGGCTATGCCATCCACCTGACGCCTGACCTGGAGGCCTTCACGTTCGCTGGCGAGGAATCGGTGGCAATCGAAGTCCTTGAGAGCACAAACACCATCGTTATGAACGCAGCTGAACTCCAGGTTATCGAGGCAAGCTTCACCGATGCGAGTGGCGCAGCAAGTACAGCAAGTGGTGTCGCTTTCAACGAAGATGAAGAAACATTGACACTGACCTTTCCGAGCGCACTATCGGCGGGGAAAGGTACATTGCACGTCGTCTTCACCGGCGAGCTAAACGACCGTCTCACGGGGTTCTATCGCAGCCAGTACACGGACTCCGGCGGCAAGTCGCATGTCATGGCTACCACCCAGTTTGAACCTTCATCTGCCAGAAGGTCGTTCCCCTGTTGGGACGAACCTGCGCTGAAAGCGACGTTCCAATTGACGTTGACGGTCCCGTCTGCCATGGATGCTGTCTCTAACATGCCCATAGCCAGTGAGTCGGCATCGGGGGCGGTGAAGACCGTTACGTTCAAGGAATCACCCATCATGTCCACGTATCTACTGGCTTTCATCGTGGCGGAACTTAGCGTCATTGAGCAGAAAGCAGACAACGGCACCCTCATCCGCGTACTGACCACCCGTGGCAAAGAGGAACAGGGTAGGTTTGCGCTGGACACGTCGGTCTCACTTCTCACCTACTTCAATGAGTACTTCGGTATCCCGTTTCCGCTGGAGAAGCTTGACCACATCGCAATCCCAGACTTCGCGGCAGGCGCCATGGAGAACTGGGGAGCAATCACCTATCGAGAGACGGCGTTGCTCGTCGATCCGGCTATCAGCTCCGCGGCAACCCGACAGCGCGTAGCAGAGGTCATATCGCATGAAATGGCCCACATGTGGTTCGGCGACCTGGTAACCATGGTGTGGTGGGACGACCTGTGGCTTAATGAGAGCTTCGCATCCTGGATGGGCGACAAAGCGGTGAATCACATCCACCCGGAATGGAAGATGTGGACGCAGTTTGTAGCCAATGACACCATCCGCGCCTTGAGCCTGGATGGTCTGAAGAACTCCCACCCCATCGAAGCAACCGTCAAAACCCCTGCGGAAGTGGAAGAGCTTTTCGACGCCATCAGCTACAGCAAGGGCGCGTCAATCATTCGCATGCTTGAAGACTACCTCAGCCCGGAGACGTTCCGCGCTGGCCTTCAGAAGTACCTGTCCGCGCACCAGTACTCCAACGCCCGGACTGCCGACTTGTGGGAATCTATGGAAGAGGCTTCAGACAAGCCTGTGAAGTCGTTGATGGACACCTGGACAGCGCAGATGGGCTATCCGGTGTTGGACGTGGAATCGAAGCGCGATGACAAGGGAGTACATTTGGAAGTATCACAGTCACGCTTCCTGTTCAGCCACCTCGTCGACGGCGATGCAGGCGCAGGGTCATGGAAGGTGCCGATCAGCGTAACCACCTCCTGGGGCGAGACACCATCACCAACGCTGATGGAACACGCCTCCGGCACCATTGATATCAAGGCACCAACGGATACAGCTAAAACCTGGTTCAAGGTGAACACGGATCAAACCGGCTTCTATCGAGTGAACCTGAGCCCCGACGATTGGAACGCCCTCATCCCAGCCATTGCATCCCGAGCGTTGTCAGACACAGACAGACTTGGTGTGCAGAACGATGCGTACGCGCTATCGCGGGCGGGGTACCTTCTTGTCAGCCAGTTCCTGGCGATTGCGGAGGCGTACAAAGACGAGACCGATACCAGTGTCTGGCGAGAACTGGCTGGAAATCTGGGCGATCTGGATACCCTGCTCTCCGACGAGGCATGCTACCCGCAACTCAAGGCGCTATGCCAGAGTCTCTTCACCCCGTTGGCCAAGCGGATGGGTTGGGAGCCGAAGTCTGGCGAAGGTCACCTGGATACACTCCTTCGCGGCGTTGCTCTGGGCCAAGCGGGCTACTATGAGGATCCTGAAGTGCTCGGCGAGGCAAGGTCCCGGTTCGAGAAGTACCTGAAAGACCCGTCGTCCCTGGCACCCGACCTACGCGGCGTGGTCTACAGCCTCACGGCACAACAGGGCGATGGCGATACATACGAACGTATGTGGGACCTTCAAAAGAAGGCAGAGCTGCAAGAGGAGAAGGTTCGTCTGCTCATATCTCTGACGCGAATCCCTGACCCGGAGCTCATCAGCGATGTCCTCAAGCGTTCCCTGACCGACGATGTACGCTCGCAGGACACTGTTACCGTTGTGGGCGCCATATCGGGCAACCCGAAGGGCAAGGCGTTGGCCTGGGACTTCCTGAAGGACAACTGGGATGAGTTCAACGAGCGGTACGGCCACGGTGGGTTCATGTTGATGCGCCTAGTCGGGCTACCCCGTGGTTTCACGACCCAAGAGCGGTTGGACGATGTGAAGCAGTTCTATGCGGCCCATCCTGTCCAGGCCGCCGAGCGATCGGTTCGACAAGTGATCGAAGGCATCGAGTTGAACGTCGCATGGCGGGACAAGAACAAGGACGATGCATCAAATTGGCTGGCTCAACGATAAAAACATATCCAAGAGGAGGAATCGATGAAGTTTGTAACATATGACGGTGGTAAGACCGGGCTTATCAAGGGCGACGGTGTGGTGGATATCAGCAGCCTGTGCACGGGTTCAGGTCAGGCTGGCATGGAGTCCCTCATCAGCAACTATGACTCCCTAAAAGGAGAGCTTGAGAAGCTCAGCAAGGACGGCAATGCCACTCCACTGGCAAGCGTGAAGCTTGATGCCCCACTGCCCCGGCCCAGCAAGATCCTGGCGATGGGCGGCAACTTCCTGGAGAACGGTCATAAGAAACCCGCACCTATGTGGGGATTCACCAAGTCGCTGGATGCTGTCCTGGCTCCGGGTGGCACCGTAGTGCTTCCCGATGTTGATGCCAACATCTTCCATCATGAGGCGGAACTTGTGCTGGTCTTCGGCAAGAACGGTGAGAATATCAAGTCGGCAGAGGCCATGGACTACGTGTTCGGCTACACCTGCGGGCTGGACGTATCGGCACGAATCTTCACCGGCACACCTGCAGCAGCTCGGGTACCCAACACCCTGCCCATCTCCCCGGCCAAGTCATACAACGGCTTTGCGCCCATGGGCCCTTGCATCGTCACCAAGGACGAGATAACCAACCCGCAGAACCTCCACGTAGAACTGCGGGTTGACGGCGAGCTTCGTGGCAACTACAACACCAACGACATGGGCAATACGATTGAAGAGTCGATCGAGTACGTGTCCGCCATCGAGTCAGTCGCCCCCGGCGTTGTCTTTTACCTGGGCACCAACCATCAGGGCTTGGGCGCGATGCAGGACGGCGACAGCATTGAGATCAAGATTGAACAGGTCGGCAGCTTCTCCTTCAACGTCAGCGACCCGCTCAAACGAAAGTGGACCAAGGGCGTAGACGAAGAGACAGCGAAAGCCGTGCGAGAGGGCACATCCGGCCCGGGCAGGAACGTCCGACCACTCTAGTTCTCATAACGAATAGGAGAGGGTGCTATGGCGATGTACAGGGTGTTCCCAGGACCAGACAACGAGAGCCACATTGAGCTACTGAAATTGGAAGACCATGCCTACCTTGAGGCGTTCAGCAACACCACAGAGGCTGGGATCCATCACTACCCTGAACTCAGGAAGATGGACTTCCACCCCTTGAATGAACGGAGGCTCATCATCCACCTTGCGGGGGAAGTAGAGATTGGTACGAGTGACGGCTCCAAGCAGATTTTCAAGCCTGGCGACCTCCGTTTGATGGAGGATGTGCGTGGCCCCGGTCATACGCATGAAGACCTGAGCCTTGGCTCTGCCTTCGTCATGATGCTCAAGGACTAACCTCGGCGAGGCAGGCTGCTATGTTCGTGGTTTTACGTACGTAGCGGCTTGATTACTCGGATGTGAACGGTTTGAATCACAGGTATTCTCAGCCACCAATGCCATGTGTATTGGTGGCTTTCTATTTGGGTCAGCCACACCTTACACGCCGAGGAGTGCATCCATGCAAATAGCTGAACCACACCACGCACCTCAACCCCTGGAGCAGGTCATTGAGAGTGCCCGCGCCGCCGCCCAGGGCTGGAACCTGACTGCCGACGATACGATCTTCATCAACGGCTCACGGGTAGAGGGGTTTGAGAATCAGTACTCAGACGTGGATCGAGAGCATAAGGGGCTGACAACACTGATTAGCGATCGGATGGAAACACGGACAGACGACGCTCGAACCAAACAGCTCATGGTCTGGGCGGCTGAAACGCGTCGATTCCTCGGATAGAGATCTTCTGTTGTCACTGGCCATCGGGGCGTGTTGGCGTGAAAAGTCCCTCAATTTCCTATCTGTAATCCTTGACCAGCGACGAAATTCGTGATAATTTTTGGGATTGTAACACAGTAGTCCCACACCAGTGGGGCGGAGGAGTTATCAGTGCAAGGCATAGCCCTTTCTGGCGGCGCAGGCACATTAGCGCTTTTATTCGCAATGGTCCTAGCGTACAACGTTATCAAAGCAGACCAGGGCAACAGCACGATGCAGGAAATCGCCAAAGCCATCCAAGAAGGCTCACAAGCGTTCCTAAAGCGAGAGTACAGTTTCCTGGCATTCTTTGTTGCCATTGTGACAATCGTTCTGGTAGTCGTGATTGATTGGCGCACAGCCACTGCATACGTTGCAGGTGCTGTCGTTTCAGGAGCCACGGGTTATCTGGGTATGATGGTGGCAACAAGGGCCAACGTCCGCACCACTGCCGCGGCCGCTAAAGGCCTGAACCCTGCCCTGCGCGTGGCTTTCTCCAGTGGCGCAGTGATGGGACTGATGGTTGTGGGACTGGGCCTAATAGGGGTGTCCGCTCTTTACATCATCTTTGGTGAGTTTGCCACGAATGGCTCGGATACCATAGCGGACCAATCACAAGATATTATGAAGTGGATCGTCGGCTTCAGCTTCGGCGCATCCTCCATAGCGCTATTCGCCAGAGTGGCAGGTGGTATCTACACCAAGGCAGCCGATGTCGGCGCTGACCTGGTAGGTAAGGTTGAACAGGGTATTCCGGAAGACGACCCGCGTAACCCCGCAGTCATTGCAGACAACGTTGGTGACAACGTAGGCGACGTGGCTGGCATGGGTGCCGACCTGTTTGAGTCTTATATCGGCTCAATCATCGCAGCAATGGCACTTGCGGTATTCTCCGCGGGAGCTGTTGGCGGAAAGATTCCTGCGTTTACTGATCTCTATTCCCCCTTCATCATGTTTCCATTGCTCATCGCAGCGGGCGGGATTGTTTCCTCAATAGTGGGGACGTTCTTCGTACGAGCAAGTGAGACTGCTACGTTCAGCATCCTTCTCTGGGCGCTACGACGGGGCGTGTTGGTGGCAGGTGTCCTGGTTGTAGGGTTTACCTTCGCCATCTCACAGATGCTCGACTTCCCCGGAGATACAGGTATTGAGTTGTTCTACTGTGTCCTTATCGGGCTTGGTGCTGGCATCATCATTGGCTTCATGACAGAGTTCTACACCTCCTTTGATTACTACCCCACCAAGACGGTGGCCAAGAACTCTGAGACAGGCGCCGCAACCTTGATTATTGAAGGTTTCGCCAGTGCCATGCAAAGCACGGTTGTACCCGTGCTTGTTGTGTCCGCCGGGATATGGGGATCATTCGAACTCTTTGGGTTCTACGGTGTCGCCATAGCGGCTGTGGGAATGCTCTCTACCCTTGGCATCACCCTAGCAACTGACGCATACGGCCCTGTTGCCGATAACGCAGGTGGGATAGCTGAGATGGCCCAACTGCCCGAAGAAGTCCGTGAACGCACAGATGCATTAGATTCTCTGGGCAACACAACGGCAGCTACAGGTAAGGGCTTCGCCATCGGCTCTGCGGCCCTGACATCTCTGGCCCTAATGGCCGCTTACGCCCAGGCAGTGGGCATGGATACAGCTAGCCTTCTAGACCACAGAACCATGGTGGGCCTGATGGTAGGTGCCATGCTTCCGTTCCTGTTCTCTTCCCTCACGATGCAAGCAGTCGGTAGAGCGGCTTTCGCCATCGTGGTAGAAGTCCGACGTCAATTCAGGGAAATCCCAGGGTTGATGGACGGCACCGGGAGGCCTGACTATGCCCGGTGTGTTGACATAAGCACACAAGGTTCATTGAAGGCAATGATCCTCCCAGGCGTGTTGGCAGTCGTTGCCCCGGTGATAATGGGTTCACTTCTAGGCGCAGAGGCACTGGGCGGTATGCTGATGGGTGCCATTGCCTCAGGGTTCATGCTGGCGGTCACAATGGCGAACGCAGGCGGCTCCTGGGACAACGCTAAGAAGTACATTGAGGCCGGTGCCCACGGCGGAAAGGGTTCGGAACCCCACAAGGCCGCGGTTGTCGGTGACACTGTTGGCGACCCCTTCAAGGACACGTCCGGCCCGTCTTTGAACATCCTGTTGAAGCTCATGTCCATTGTGGCACTGGTCTTCGCACCGTCGTTCATCTAAGACAGGGTTCCTTCTGAGAAATCAACGAAGCCGCAGTTACCGGGTCTAACCCTGGGGCTGCGGCTTCGTTACATGGTTAGCAGGCGTGATACACTGCGCGTATGGGAAGTGAAGCTGTTCCATACAGCGTTCGCCCGCTTATAGGTAACCAAGGCAGAGGCCTTTAATGCTGCGATCCAGGTCAGTTATGACCCTGGCTCCCATAACGGCGACTATTGCTCTCCTAGCGATGGCTTGTTCTAGTTCGCCCGTTGCCCCTAACTCTACACCTCCAACGTTCGCGACAAGCATCGTTTCCACCACCTCTGCCGTGACGCCCAGTACATCAATCTCTCCACCGGGAACTGATATATCTCAAACCCCTTCGGTTGAGTCCCCTGATGTCTCTCTCCAACCGACTGCTCTCGATGGATGGTCATCATCACTGATCGTCTCTTCAACTCCTAATGCAACAGAGAGTTCCGAAATACAACGAGACGGCGCCATTTATGTGAGTTGGGCTATGACAAACGATGGCACTGATTCAGCAAACAGACCTTTTTCTATAGATCTGCTTCTAGACGGTATTCCTGTAGAACGTTGGACCTCGAAGGGCCTTTTTGTGGACGAGGTCCAATCAGTCCGGGATTGGGATGTTTTGCCCAGTAGAACCAGGCTAACGCCAGGACAACATGAACTCACGCTTGTGGTGGATTCAACCGGGTACGTTCAAAGCATAAACAGCACTCACAATTCAGTGACAGTAACGTTTGATTGGCCATCGTCCGGTCCTCCAAGCAATGCAGAGCAAATTTCACCAGAGCGACTACCGAACCTCAGCCCATTCAAGCCAAATGACTGGGATATTCCGATCAACATAACTGGATTGCCCGATGAGGAAGGAAACCTAACTTATCCACGAGATCCCAGAATCCAGTTGGCTTACAACAACTCAGGATTATCCAGTATTAATAGGTTATTCCTGGTTTATATGTACCTTGATGACGTATTGATCACCAAGTTCAGCCAGCTAGGCCTGGTATCTGGGGATGCAGTCATCACACCTCCATGGCGCGAACTTTTGGATACCATACATATATCAATTGGATTCCATTCGCTATCCTTTCAATTAGACCCTACCAATCTGATTGAAGAAGCCAATGAAACGGACAATACGGTGCTTCTGCGCTTCTATTGGGGTGGCGCTTCGCCTGCTTCACCTGTACCAAACGCCATAACGCAGGATGACCCGGCTCAAATCGTTTCCTATACCCCAACAGGTTGGTCGCATTCGCTGATAGCCACTAGTTATCCCGGAAGAACTGGTGCGCAGGAGCCGATCTATCGCGAGAACGATGTATTCGTCAGTTGGGCGATACAGAATAGGGGTTCTAAAGATCTGGACACTTCTTTTTCCATAGATTTACTTTTAGGCGAAGAGGTTGTTTATTCCTGGGAAAGCTCCGAATTGGGTGCTGGCGAATTGTTTGTGGTCTTGGACCAAAGGCTCGACCTGACCCCAAATCCAGGGTTGTATCAAATGCAGCTCGCCCTGAATGTAGGTGACCCTGAAGATTTAAACCTGGAATCCAGCGTTTTAACGCGTCGGAGTGTTGGGTGGGTTGGAGGCCTTCGTCCAGATTCTGTAACTGAAGAACTCTCACCGCTTGAGGTCACAAGGCGTTTGAGCGCCATTGAATCCATGCGATCTACGTCTAATTTTGCCACAAATTCAGGATTTACATTAGAAGGGCTGCAAGGCGTTGTGGATGCGGTCTACCAAACGGTGCATCAAGGCGTCCTACGGGACGAACCCCTGGCGATAAACGTCCTTACGGATGAGGAATTCGCTACCTGGGTGGATGCGGAATGCAGCGATGTGGTCACGAGTTTGAATGAGAGCGTTCAACCCCTTTATCTAGCGCGATGCGAGACTACGAAAAGCTTCATTGGCTATCACACTTCCTGGCGAGGCATCTTCCGTATTGTGGTCAAAGGCGACCGCTCACCCATGCAGGTATTAAGCACCATTGCCCATGAGTTGGGCCATTTCCGGCAAAGTCTCATTAACCCGGAACTGGACAATCGAGCAAACCTGGATGTGCTGGCCCTACGGGAAGCGCAAGCTTATGCACACCAGATTCTCTTTTTCCGAAGTCTTGAGACCATGACAGGATTGGACTTACTTCTCTATCCGGAACTGGCGGGATACGAAACATACATCAGCACGCAGATCGCAGACCTCCGTGAGCGCTCAGACAGGAGTGAACACGCTAGAGGACAACTGGTGCTGTGGTTGGCTCTCCTGGCAGACGCCAACCTGAGGGCAGAACGAACCATTCTGCTCAACAACCTGTCGATACCAACTGAAACGGCTGACCGGTTGTTTGATTATCTGGTCGATTTCTCTCCCAGTGAAGCTCGTATCTATGT
>JAPYRQ010000041.1 GCA_029936935.1 Dehalococcoidia bacterium
GCTACCTGGCAGACCGCACCAAGAACGCTGAACAGCTCAGGTCCTCACTGCGCGACTTGGGCAACGGAAGCAAAGTAGCCGCCTAACCCACTACCGGCGATCCATGGTGATGGACCAGCAGCCATCGCTCCCCGCGTTTCCTAAAGATGTTCGTCGCCTCAATCTTCCCTTCGTTGACCCTACCATCCACTACAGAACGCAGCCCCTCCGTGCAAACCACCCACGCCCAATCGCCCTCTATTACCACGGATGCTTCCGTGATGGCGAACTGCATGACCATGGTGTTGGTGAAGATGTTTGCCCAGCTTTGTAACACTTCGCTCCTGCCCTGAATGAGAGGCCATCCCGGGTGCGTGCATGTGACATCGTATTCCTCGTCCCAGGCACCCCGCATCTGCTCAATATCCAGCGTCTCAAACGCTTGATAGAAGTGTTGGTTCGCTTCTGTGACCGCTTCGTGTTCTGTCACTGGTATTCACCTCGTAGTTCTGCTCGGCAAGCATACATCCGGTGTGCGACCGAGCCAAGTCCCACATATAATCACATTTGTTCGGTAACCGCAGGCACGTGGGTCCAGGGCTCAGCCCTGGCATGGTATTCTTCACCTGATTGAGCTAGGTGTGTAGTGAAGGGGGCATCATGGAACGCTTTGGACTGCAACTGGAGACGCTCTGGAGGGTTTTGGGAGGTTTGGCTGGGGGCACGGTGGTGGGAGGTGTCTTAGGCCTCCTACTCTTCGTGGGGTTCGACTACCTTGGAGACGTAGAAGCAGGCTCTCTCGGTTCGCTGGTCGGCGTCCTGGTCGGCGGCGTATTTGGCGGAGCTGTGGGAAGAGGGGTTCGCGGAACCATCGTTGGCGTCATCATTGGTGTCAGCGCGGGTGTTCTGCTGGGCGAGGCAGTGGATAGCGGAAACACTTCCAGCGACGCTTTTTCGCTGCTCCCCGACTTGCCAGGATTAGGCGCGACCGACTCCATCTCCCTCTTAAAGTCGTTTGTGTTGGGGATTATTACGGGAGGCACCGTTGGAACCATCATGGGAGCAGTGTCCCGGGAACGGGCTTAGTCTCAAGAATATGTCGCTGCGGCGAAGGGACTAAAGCGCGGCATGTTGGGGGAGTCTAGAGGGGTTCCCCTCTAGCAAGGGGTTCCGGGGAATGTGCCCCCGGTTATACGGGTGAAGGGCTAGCCCTTCTTAGCCCCGCTGGGAGAGCGCCCAGGACAGGTTCCTTGCTGTGTGTATCAGTCCAATGTGGCTGAACGCCTGAGGGAAGTTGCCCAGGGCCTCTTTGGTCACAGGATCGATCATCTCTGAAAACAGCCCCAGGTGGTTGGAATACCCAAGCATCTCCTCGAAGAGGGACTTTGCCTGCTCTATCTTCCCGGAGGACATCAGCCCTCCAATCAACCAGAAGGACAGCATCGTGAGGGCACCCTCTTCGCCCTTGAGGCCGTCGTCGGCTTCATCAACCTTGTAGCGATTCACAAACGGCCCGCTGCCAAGCTCTTCCACCGTCCGTGCTATGGTGCTCTGGATGCGCGGGTCGTCCGGCGGAAGCAGGCCCGTCCACGTCAGGATGAGGGAGCTGGCATCCATCACATCGCTGTCATAGCTCTGCACAAAGGCCTGTTTCTCCTCGTTCCAACCCCTGGTAAGCACCTCAGCCTTTATCTGATCGGCAACGCGACGCCATTTCGCCAGCTTGCTCTTGTGCCCGGTTGCTGTCCCTATCTCGATGGCTTTGTCCAACGCTGCCCAGCACATCGCCTTGGAGTAGGTGAAATGACGCTCATGGCCACGCACTTCCCAGATGCTCCGGTCCGGGAGGTGCCACGACTTACACGTCATCTCTGCGTAATCGTTGACGATGGACCAGATTTGGCCGGAGATGTATCCGCCGTAGCGCATGTACGTGTTGATGCTGAGAATAACCTCGCCGAACACGTCCAGTTGTAGCTGATCCACTGCTCCGTTGCCGATACGGACCGGTTGCGACCCTTGATACCCCTCCAGGTGGTCAAGAGTCACTTCTTTGGTGTCAGAGTCCTCAGTGATGCCGTAGAGCACCTGGAACTGCCCTGAGTTGA
Source organism: Dehalococcoidia bacterium (assembly GCA_029936935.1). GTDB lineage: Bacteria > Chloroflexota > Dehalococcoidia > Lucifugimonadales > UBA1127 > UBA1127. The sequence continues at coordinate 2,088 of JAPYRQ010000041.1, forward strand.
CGTGGTCTGCCGACATTTCGATCAGCCAGTTGAGGAAGTGCCTGGCATCCTGTAGGTCACCCACCAGGAACAACACACCCAGGGTGAACGCTGAATCACGGAGCCAGCAATAGCGGTAATCCCAGTTCCGCTCCCCGCCTATCGCTTCCGGCAGCGATGTGGTTGGAGCGGCAACAATGGCCCCGGTGGGCGCATACATCAGGAGGTGAAGCACCAGGAAGGAACGGACGACCTCGTCGCGCCACATGCCAGTCCAGTCCAGCTCAGTTACTATCCGCTCCCACATCTCTTTGGTGTGTTCAAGCCTGTAGGCGCTCCTTCCGGCCCTGACCGCCATTGGTGTAGCCCTCCCGTACGCGGCAATGAAGGTAGCGCTATCACCCTTCGGTAGCGTGAATTCGCCTTCCGCTGCGCTGGTACCCAGGGTCATTGGGACGTCCGTAGAGAGCACAAGCGTTTCACCAGCGTTGGAGGCCAGGACGCCGTGGGGAAAGACCTCTAACTCTGTCTCAACCCGGGCATAGTCGAAACGTGGTTGGAAAATGGCCATCAGGTCTACCGTGCCCTCTACACACACGACGATCCTGTGTATCTCGTGAGGAACATGGTCGGCGGATCGCGTCGGGCTGGTCGGCATAAAATCGGTGAGGGTTACCCGGCCTGTGGGGGTTATGAATGTGGTTTCCAGGACGTTGGTGTCCGGGAGGTAGCGTTGCGTCGATTCGTAGGTGCCTGAGGGTACTATCTGGAAATGACCGCCCTTGTTCTCGTCCAGAATGGCTGCAAAGATGCTGGGAGAATCGAAGCGGGGCATGCACGCCCAATCAATCGAGCCATCCAATCCTACCAACGCCGCCGAGTGCATATCGCCTATGAGCCCGTAGTCGCTGATAGCCTTGTATGCCACCAATTTCTCCTGAAGGAAGTGCAGTTAGTCTGCCTGTGAGAACTATAGCTAACGCGTGAAGAATTTCATAGAGAGTCAATGCGGAATTTGGGAACGAATTTACCACCCTACAATTAGATTACAAGAAGTAAGTCTGTAATGTTTCAGCAAGAAACACTGCTCGGTAGCCGTAGGAATATGGGTCCAGGGCTAAGCCCTGGCCTTGAAGAGGGCGAACGAACTTGTATAGCCGTGCAGGTAGGTCGTGCCACTCACCTGACCGATCTCACCGTTGCAGAAGAAGCCTCCAAGGGGTATAGAACCGAGCATCTCGGTGAACAGGTCGGAGTCGTGGTTCTCCTTGCCGTACAGGTATTTGCCGCGACCGTTGCACTGGAACATCAGCGCGCCCACAGGGGATGCTTCGCCGGACGTCTCCATGTACCGCGTTAGTTGTCGCTGCAAGTCCTCCGAGGAGGTAGAAGCATCGCGGATGTGGAACTGAGCAAGCTGGCCTTCGCGTAGGAGTTCTCCTATGGCAACGTAGCCGTTCTCCTGATCGGTTCCAATGAGGTTTCGTATGAGGAAATCGCCTGCGTTCACATCCTCTAGCTCCAGCTGCGGATCCATGGCGATGCCCAGGAACAGGTTGTTACCTACCAGGTTCTGGTCTTCCGGCGATAATCGACCGAACATGTCCCTCAGGTAGTCCATGGCTCGCTCGCCGTCCAGCTCCATCAGCAGGTTTCGCTCCGCTTTGGTGATGCGCTTCAACTCGCCGATGGGTCGGCAGCCCTGCGCCACCACGGTCTCCACGACGATGTCGCCTGTCAGGGCGATGCCTATGGCTCCATCGCGGTAGACGTCATTGCCCAGGAACAGCGCGTGCCCGCCAGGAAGGCCGCTCCCGCTGGTTAGCCCGCCGACTTTGGTGGCAGAGGGGTATGCGTAGTCCAGGCCGGAAAGAAGCCCTTCTCCCGCCATTGAGAAGGGGTCCATGAGCACCAGGAATTGGGGTTTGTCGTCGGGGGAGACGTTCAACAGATCCGACCATGCATCCGGGGGCTCGTCAGGGGAAGGGAGTTCGTCAGAGATCATGCGAAAAGGTTTGGTCTCCACGCCCGGGAGGTGCCCCACAGTCAGCGCAACGGCCGGCTGCTGCTCTATCTCCCTGGCATCGCCGATGATGCCTGCGCCGGAACACCCAAAGATCATCGCATCGGGGAAGCGTTCGCCAAGGATTCGCGGAACGTCCGCTGATGCTTCGTTGTAGGTGGCCGACGCAAACACAACGACCAGCGAGGCAGGGGAATCCGGACCCAACTCCGAAGTGACCTTCGCTGCACATTCTTCAAGAGCTGCTGCCAGGTCGTTCTCCTCTGATATTGCCGATGCCCACTTCATATCCGCTCCGCCTGTGCTTCAATGCTTCCCTAAATCATTCGAATGAGTATGCCTGCCTTTGGTAACCGCAGGAACACAGGTGCAGGGTATTACCCTGCCTAAGCCCTGGCTTTTTCTGTCTGTAGGAACAGCTTGGTGAGGTCTGGCTTCACTACCTTGCCCATCGCGTTGCGGGGTAGCTCACTGACGGGAATCATGCGACTCGGCATCTTGTACGGTGCAAGCCGTTCCCGCGACCAATCGCGAAGCTCTTCAAGGGTCAGGCTGCCTTCCTTCGCAAGAACCAGCGCTGCGCAGACCCGCTCACCCCACTCCAGATCCTCCATTGCTACTACAGCGCAGTCCGAGATGGAGGGATGTTCACGGAGCACGTCCTCAACCTCTAGGGCAGAGACTTTGAAGCCGCCGGTCTTGATGATGTCCACGCTGCTGCGACCAAGGATGCGGTACGCGCCGTCTTCCAAAATGGCGACATCGCCGGTGCGGAACCAGCCGTCCACAAACTCGGACGCCGTTGCTTCCGGCTTGCCCCAGTACTCTTGGAATACGCAGGGGCCCTTGATCTGTATCTCACCGGTTACGCCTGCTTCAACGGGCTTGTGGTTCTCGTCCACAAGTCTCATGTCCACAAAGGGTAGCGGGTTGCCAACGAACCCGGATTTTCGAACTCCGTTCAAGGGGTTGGAGAGTGCCATGCCTATCTCCGTCATGCCGTAGCGCTCTAACAGCACGTGGCCACTGATGCCCTGCCACTCTTCCAGCGTCTGCACCGGCAATGCCGCGGAGCCTGACACCATGAGTCGGAGCTTGGCGCATGCAGCAGTCAACGCCTTTTGTCGATCCGGCGATGCTGCGTTCCACGACGTCACCAATCGAGCGTAGATGGTGGGCACAGCCATGAACAGGTTCATTGGGCTGTTCTCAATGCGCTCCCATACCTTTTCTGCATCGAAGGCTGGCAGCATCTCGCAGGCGGCTCCCGACCACTGAGAGCAGCCAAGCACGTTCACAATGCCGTGGATGTGATGCAGCGGGAGCACGTGGAGGATGTGATCGTCGGCCGTCCAGCCCCAGGCTTCCACAAGGCTGGTGATCTGCGCCTCAATAGTGCTGTGAAGGGATACCACGCCCTTCGGCTTATTGGTGGTGCCGCTGGTGTAGATGATCATCGCCCTGCGTTCGGGACCAAAGCCCGGGAGTAGCCCGGGAGATGCTGCAAGCAAGTCAGATGTCAGCAGGAACCGCAGGCCCATGTCCTCGGCGATGGGCCTGAGCTTTTCCTCGTATGCAGCGTCTGCGATGACGATTGTCGCCCCGGAGTCCTCCAACACGTACTCAATCTCAGGCCTGGGATGCGATGTGGCAATTGGTACCGTCACACCACCGGCGCGCCAGATTCCCCACTGGGTAGCAGCGTACTGGTAGCCCGGCTGTGTCAGGAACGCCACACGGGCTTCGTTCAGGTCAGCGGAGCCGTCCAGCAGGCAGGAGGCAACGGCGTTCGAGTCGCTCAGAAGCTGGTTGTAGGTGAACGTCCCTTCTGGCGCGATGATCGCTACCCTATCGCCGTGTTCTTCCGCTCGTGCGATCAGGGGAATGTTGGACACGCTCATGGCTACTCCTGTGCATACACTGCCGGTTAATCCATGAATGCCGCCCCGGTAGAAGCGACATCCATGGTCTCGTTCTTGGATTATGGTGTGCTACTTACCGGAGAATACGTAGTACTCCTTGGTGATGATCTCCAGGACGGCTGTCTGGCCGCCTTCGATCTTCGCGACACACCGCTTGATGGCCGGAGCGATCTCGTTGGGGTCAGTGATTTTCTCCGTGTAAGCGCCCAGGGCAGCGGCTACGCCTGTGTAGTCGCCCGACAGGAACTTGGTCCCGTACTTCTCTACGGAGACAGGGAGGTTGTTCTCATAGCCGCCCATTGCACCGTTGTTCATGATGACCGTCAGTATGGGAATCTTCTCCCGTACAGCGGTCTCAATGTCCATCAGCGCCGTGCCTGCCGCAGTGTCGCCCATGAAGTTGACACACATCTTGTCAGGAGCGGCGACCTTGGCGCCCATAGCCAGCCCAAGTCCCGTGCCCAGGGGAGTTGAGTTCCCCCAGCCCATATAACTCTTGGTGGCGATTGTCTCAAAGAAAGGCACCATCTGGTCGCGGGGGTTGCCGGAGTCGTGGGTGATGATGGTTTTTTTGCGGTCGAGAGTGTTTCGCAGTTCCCAGACAACGCGATACGGGTTGATGGGCGTCTCATTGGAGGTCAGATCCGGCATCCACTCGGCCATCCATGCGTCCTTGGCAGCTTTCACCTCTGCGATGATGCCCTTGCCGTCGCGGCCCTTGGGGTTGCGATTTTTGATTTCATCAATGAGGCCTTGTAGAACCAGTTTGGCATCGCCGACGATTGCGTGGTCGATGGCGTACTCGTTGTCCAGGTCTGCGCCGTCGATGGTCGATTGGATGATGGTCTTCCCCTTGGGTACGGCGTAGGAAGCCAGCGTCTTCTGGAAGCTGGTGCCGATGCCGAACACGGTGTCGCATTTGTTCAGGAAGTCAGGAACCATCTTGGGAGCGGAGTTGCCGCCGGCACCCAACGATAGCGGGTGATCTTCCGGGAAGCAGCTCTTGCCCAGCGTGGTGGTCATCACCGGCGCGTTGATTAGCTCGGCCAGCTCCTTCAGCTCGTCATACGCCTCGGCGAAGAAGATGCCCTGTCCCGCGTAGATGACGGGGAGTTGAGCGTTCAGCAGCACAGTGGCCACTTCCTTGATGTCTACCGGGTCGCCTGCGGACTTGTGGCGCTTGACCTCCTGGTACGGGAACTCCTCGTCGGACATCTCACCGTTGACCACGTCCGTGCCCACTTCCAGGAGGACGGGGCCAGGCCTACCGCTTCGAAGGGCGGACATCCCGCGGCGCATCATGTTGGGGACACGCTCCGGGCTGTTGATCTGGGCTGCCCACTTGGTGATGCCCTCATAGTTGCGGACGGCGTCGTAGTTGGTTGGTGATGTCTGACGTGCCTGGCCGGCTTGGCCTGGCAGGATGAGAATCGGGGAAGAGTCTGAGAAAGCGTGAGCGATACCGCCATAGGCGTGCTCGATCCCAGGGCCACCTTGAAAGACGCAGACTGCTTGCGGGTCGCCACCGTTGGTTCGCGCATAGCCCACGGCCATGGCCACAGCGGTGCGTTCTACCCTGGAGACGATGGGACGGATGCCCACTGCCGATGTTGCGTCAATGAGCGGGTTTTGCGGGAAGCAGAAGAGGTATCGCACACCCTCTTGCTTCAGAATCTTTGCGATTGCGGCTCCACCCTTCATAGTTGCCTCCTGTTGATGTCGTAGCTATATACAGACTACGCAAATGTCTTGGATCAGAGCACGTGAAGTGTACACCACGCGGGCGGGTGCGTCACCGCTTTTTACAGCCGACGCAGCGCCGGCATGGATGCGAAACCCACGGTTGCCAGGGCAATGACCGCTATCCCCATACCCACCACCACCGTTTGTATGTCCAACGCGGCTACTATGAACCCCATGGTGAGGGTCCCCAATGCGATCATGCTGTGGCCCACGTTGTAGATACTCATGACACGCCCCTGCAGCCCGTCGGGGATGCGACTCTGCACCAGCGTCATGTTCACGGCGAAGAAGATGGACTGTGTCGCGGCCAGCATCGCCAAGAATACCAACGAGACCGGCAGCATCGAGGAAGTGCCAAGACCCAGCAGCCCTATCGACATGCCCGAAGCCATGATGAGCATGAGTCGCCCTTTGCGCTTCACATTCCCGGCGGTTGCCAAAGACATCGCTCCTATCAACGCACCTACACCCGCTGCCGAATAGAGGATGCCCATCCCGTCAGCCTCCAAATCCAGCACGTCCTCTGCCCAGACCGGCAGGAAGTTGGCTACGGGCATGGTGATGAATATCATGATGAACTGCACAATGAAGAGCATGCGCAGGGTGCCTATGCCCCATATGAAGCGCAGCCCCACGGCTATCTCCTGCCAGATACCGCCGCCAGCAGCATGCTCACCGCGCTCTTTTCCCGGTACCTTGATGCGCAGTGGAAATGCAGCCAAGGCCACTCCCGTAAGGAGTACGGCCTGGATGATGAAGTTGACTTCCACTCCCACGCCTACAATCAGCAAACCCGCAAGCGCTGGGCCGAAGATGCGTGTGCTGGTAAGCGCTGCGGAGTTCAGCGCGATGGCGTTCATCAGCGCTTCACGAGGGACCACAGAGGGGATCAACGCTTGGCGGACAACGTGGATGATGGTGCTTTCTACTCCGCTGACCACGGCAAAGATGTACAGATGCCACGGCTCTATGTATCCCAGGGCGATGTCTACAGCTAAGAGCACGGCTATGAAGGCCATGGAGAGCTGGCTGAGGATGAGGAGCCGCCTACGGTCTATTCTGTCCACAAACACGCCCACTATGGGCGACAGCACGACAGAGGGGGCTTGATACACAAAGATGATGGAGCCAAGCATCACCGGCGAATCCGTCAGATCAAACGCAAGCCAGCCGAGCGATGCCATCTGAACCCAGCGCGCACCACTGGAGAGGATGGAGGTCATCCACACTAAACGGTAATCTTTGTAACGTAACGAGCTTAACGCCTGTCGCCACCGCGATCCCGCGACTTCTTCGACAACCTGTGTAGCGTCGTCAGCTTCCCGTTCATTATGGGTCTGCGCCAAGATTACCCTCCCCTTATCCCCTGAATACGGATAACTATTAACTACAACAAACTACTCAATACTACAAATCCTCGCTTACTAGGTGCGTGTAATACTTCCAGGCCCCACCCGGCCCTGCATTCCCAGTAGAGCGCGGGCCTCCTGCAAAGTGCTCCAGGTCGGCGAGCGTAGGCTGGTTGTCAGCCTCTACGATGTCTGCTTCAGGGATGCCCTTGTAGTCCGGTCCGGCGGCAGAGTAGGCGTACCAGTTCATCTTGGCCTGCTCCTCCAGTTGGAGCATGTTCATCACGGACTGCTCAAGGTTGGTGCCCGTAGTCACTGCACCGTGGCCCCGGAGGAGCGCCGCCTGGGAGTCGCCGATAGTGCTGGCAACGCCCTGCCCGTCTTCCTCCGTCAGGATGAGCTTGCTGTGCGGGTATACCGGCAACGGCTTGCGTACCAGATGGATGCCCTCATTGCACATGGGGACCAGCGTTCGTTCCAGCACGGACATCATCGTGGTGTATCTGGGGTGTACGTGGACGATGGAGTTCACTTCCGGGTGCTCTTTGTAGATGGTGGAATGCATCTTGATTTCGAAGCACTGTGAAGAACCGGGAGGGCCATCTATCCAGTAGCCCTCCATGTCGCAAGTGACCATGTCTTTGGGCTGCATCAACGCAAGCGCGTCAATTTCGTAGCCACGACCCTTCACCACGAACTTCTCCGGCTCTCCGGGAACACGCATACTCGCATGGCCCAACGATGCCAGAACTCCCGTAGCCAGACCCACCTCTGAAAGGACGCGGTTGGCTACTGCAACTTCATATCGAACGTCATCAATCTCTGCCACGGGCGCCTCCAGTAACGTGTTTGCTACGCTCAGATTTCTTCGCCACTCTATCACAAAGATGTCTCCATTAGCTGCGGTAAATGGTCACCAAAATAAGAAAGAGCCCCTCGGTTCGCACCAAGAGGCTCTTTCTTTCTATATCGATGGAATACTAGGCTTTTTTGGTCGGCATCAACTCTGGATGCTCGACAAATGACTCCCGCAGATGGGCAGTGCCCTCAAGCCAGTCGACAGTATTCGGTAAAATCACATCGCCGGTGCGGACGCTGAACACTTCTGGGTTGTCCACTCCTGGAGGTGTTATCCCTTCCTGGAGTGCCCGTGCGGCGTTCAGTGCGCGACGCCTCGATTTGATGATCATGGAGTCGCTGGTGCCCAACCGCTCCTTGGTGCGGTCCTCAATGGGATCCATGCTCTCCGTGACAGCCTGGTCCTGCAGGAAGATGCCGGTGATGCCCGTGTATATCTCGTTCTTCTTCTGGGCATCGCGGTCAATCAAGTAGTCGTTGCCAGCGTCGGCCGCCAGGTTCCAGCGTCCTAGCCAACCTGTCGTATTGGGCAGGTAGCCTGTCTGGCCTGCGCTGCCGCCAAGAAGCTTGCCGTTGGCATCTGTGCGCCTGCCACCACCCTGGACCTCTGGCAATGTGGCATTGACGCTCCAGAACATCGTGTGGGTATCGTCAATCGGCACCCACGCCCGGAATCGCACCATCAGGCCAAGCTTGCCCGTGGGGATCTGCGTGTAGAAGGGCAGCAGGTAGTTGGCGAACCGCCAGTAGGTGCTATCAGACTCCGCAGGGCGATACGCCGCGTACGTGACACCGTAGTCCGTGTCCATCACGTTGTACTTGGGGTGCCGCACATTCACGGTGTAGTAGTCAGTTGAGCCGGGGACCAACGCCTTGGGATCTGCGCTGCCAAGGTGCAGGAATCCCAGGTGAGCGGTATCGATGTCACCCTCAAGGGCCTGCATCCAGTTGCAGTTCCGCAGGATGGTGGAGACGGTGTAGTCCCGGTCAGGGCGCATGTTGGCTTCCAGGCTGGACAGTTCCGGCGGTGTTTCGCGCGGCCCCATGTACGTCCAGACGATGCCGTTACGCTCCTGGCACGCGTATGCTTTAATCTTCACTTTGTCCTTGAAGTTGCTCTCAGCCGGCTCCGATGGCATATCCACACAGTCGCCGTTCACGTCAAACTTCCAACCGTGGTAGACGCAGCGGAGACCGCATTCCTCGTTACGTCCGAAGAACATGCTGGCTCGTCGATGAGGGCAGTAGTTATCCATGATTCCTACGGTGCCGTTGGTGTCCCTGAAGGCGATCAAATCCTCGCCCAAAAGTCGTACCCGCACCGGGTCGCAGTCGGGGCCCTGGAGTTCGCTGGACATGATGGCGGGAATCCAGTACTGCCGCATCAACTCGCCCATCGTCGTTCCCGGGCCTACCTGAGTTAGCGTATCGTTATCGGCCTGTGAAAGCATAGCTATCCTCCGTTGTAGTGCTCCTACCCCTATACAACTCGCAGTCTAGTATCACGTTACGCGAGTGTCAAACGACATAACTACTTGCGGAAGGCTATGCGCCTTGCTATCCTGCCACTGCGTTAGGAGTGAACATGGTAGACAGTGGTATGCCTGCGGGACCCCTCATGGATGAGGTCATCTACGAGCGGATTATTCACGATAAACCCTGGATGTGGGCGCTGGTCAGTAATGATGAGTTCCAACCCACTCCCCCTCCAAAGTTCAGCACAGACCCTTGGGCGTGGTGGACATTGGTGCACCGTATGATGGTGGACGATTGGGCCTTTGAGTTCTTCTCACCCGGGGCCAAACCTCGCAGAACCAGTGAACCCCTCACCGTGTTCTATGTGCGGATCACGCGACAGACCGACGATAAGTTAGAAGAGGGCAAAGGGTTTGGTGACACCATGTGGGAGGCTACTGGCCGCGCCACCCTTGACGCCGTCCGCAGTTAGCTGCAGCAAATTCCCTCCCTCGTGGGGGAGGGTTAGGGTGGGGGACCACTTCTCCCTACCAACACTTTCGCTAACCGCAGGCATATGGGTCCAGGACTCAGTCCTGGGCGGCCTTTTTGAGGTTCTCTGTGAATTCCTTGACCATGGAGTCCGCCTTCTTCTTGATGAGCGGCTGCCCCAACTGTCCCAACTTGCCTGAGAACTGAACGTCCGCACTGACCTGCATCCGGGTCTTCCCGGGCGATGGCTCGGTGATGATCGTTTCAACCGTAGATGTCACGCCGCCGCCTATGCGTGGGTCCTGCGCTTGCGATGTCATCGACCACGTTCCAGCGTCCCTGTCCTCGCTCACGGTGACTGCGCCGCCAAGGTTGAAGCCGATAGGTCCAACCCGTATGCGCACAGTACCGGTATACGTACCGTCAGGCTGAAGCGTAACGTCCTGCACACCTGGCATCAATGCGGAGGCTCGGGGGATGTCAGAGAGGATTGCCCACACGTTGTCCGGAGGGGCATCGATAGCTACGTCGAAGTCAAATTTCACAGTAAGCTCTCAATCACTTTGGAGTTGGTGTTAGAGCGAGAAGACCTGCTCAAGGGCCCGTCGAGTGAACACCACGGCCATGTCCCGCTTGTAGTCGTCAGAACCACGGAAGTCTGTCAGCGGGTCTACCTGGTCGGCAACGGCTTCTGCGGCGGCACGGATGGCCTCCGGCGTCACTGACTGACCTCTGAGTGCGTCTTCAACGGCTGTGGCTCGTATCGGCTTTGGTGCAACAGCCCCCAGCGCGACGCGTATCTCCTGGCAGACGCCGTTCTCCACTGTTGCCAGTGCAGCTACAGAGACCGTGGCGTAGTCGTCCGCGGTGCGAGGCAGGAACTTCAAATACACCGTCTTGGCACCTTGTGGCGCTGAGGGGACAACCAACTCGGTCAGCAGCTCTCCTGGCTCCAGCGCCGACTCATAGTAGTCGACAAACAGGTCGTTGACCGGGAGCTCCCGGGTGCCCTTGGATGACGTCAGGACAACGTGGGCGTCCAGCACCATCAACGTGGGTGGCGGGTCCTGGGCGGGGTCGGCGTGGGTCAGCCCGCCGCCAACAGTCGCCATGTTTCGCACCCTCACCGTAGCTACTTTACTGTACGCTTCGGCCAGCAGTGGCGAGTGGGTTTTGACCTCCGTGCTTAGCTCAACCTCACGGTGCCGAGTCAGCGCGCCGACGTGGAGGAGGCCGTTGGTCTGTGAGACCCCACGTAGGCCCGGGAGCTTGCCCAGTCCCACCAGGTGGTCTGCCAGTACCATGTTCTGCTTCATTAAGTTGACCATCGCCGTACCGCCGGCAATGGGTCGGGCGTCCTCGCCATGCTCTTCCAAGATGGAAATGGCTTCTTCAATGGTCGTCGGGGCATGGTAGATGAAGTCTCGCATCCTACTTCACCGCCTTCAGGATGGACTCCATAATCTGGTAGTAGCCCGTGCAGCGGCACAGGTTACCTATCATCCATTCCTTGACCTCGTCCTCTGTAGGCGACGGATTGCCGTCCAGAAGGGACTTCGCCGCAACGATCTGCCCCGATGTGCAGATGCCGCACTGGAACCCGCCGTGGTCGATGAAGCTCTGTTGAATCGGGTGGAGTTCCTCGCCGTTCGCCACACCCTCGATAGTCGTGATGTTTGTGCCGTCGGCCTGCACCGCCAGAGTGATGCACGATGCAGCAATCTCACCATCGATGAGCACGGTGCATGCGCCACAGACGCCAACGCTGCAAGCCTCCTTGGTGCCGGTCATGTCCAGGTTGTAGCGCAGGAAATCCACTAGAGTGCGCCTCGCCGGTACCTGAGCTTCCAGTGGCTGGCCGTTGACGGTCAGCTTGATTGTGTAGAGTGCATCGGCTGTAGTCATCTGGTATCCTTCGCCAAGTCTTTGGTTCAAGGTTTCGGGGATGGTAGCTCAGGACGCATTTGCTGACAAGGGGAACAGCTATGACTACACCCAGCCCATACGGACAAGTATTTGGCCAGTCTGTTGCCAGGGTGGATGGCCCGGCAAAGGTAACTGGAGAGGCCAGATATTCAGCGGATATCAACCTTCCCGGGACACTGTGGGGCAAGTCGCTCCGCAGCCCCTATCCCCATGCCCGAATCGTGAGCATAGACACGACTGCTGCGAAGGCGTTGCCAGGCGTCCATGCTGTTCTCACTGGCGACGACGTTCGAGGCATCCTGTACGGTCGACGTCTCCGCGATGTGCCGATACTGGCCTGGGACCACGTGCGGTTCGCGGGTGAGCGTGTTGCTGCTGTTGCTGCCGACGATGAGGACATCGCGCAGGCGGCCATCGACCTCATACAAGTAGAGTACGAAGAGCTACCGGCGCAGCTTGATCCCCTTGAAGCCATGAAGGACGGCGCGCCCTTCATCCACCCGGACATGGTGAGCTATGTGGGCTACCCGCAGCCGCCGGAAAAGCCGACCAACGTGTTTATTCACAGCACCTGGGGCAAGGGTGACATCGATGCAGGCTTCGCTGATGCCGACGTCATTGTAGAGAACACCTTCACCACACCTCGACAGCATCAAGCCTATCTGGAGTCGCACACGTGCGTGGTCTGGATAGACGAAGACGGCGTGGCCCAGATATGGGCGTCCAACAAAGCTCCTTACAGCCTTCGACAGCAGATGTCAGACTTCTCGGAACTCCCGCAGGACAGGTTCCAGGTCAACTTCGCCACAATCGGCGGCGATTTCGGCGGCAAGGGCTCCCCAATGGAGATACCCCTCTGCTACTACCTGGCCAAGCATAGCGAACGCCCAGTGAAGATGGTCATGGACTACGTTGATGAGTTCATGGCTGCCAACCCTCGCCACGCCTCGATGATGTATGTGAGGACTGGCGTGAAGCGCGATGGCACCATGGTGGCCCATCACGTCCGTGGCATCTTCGATAGCGGCGCATACGGCGCGTACAAGCCCGGCGTGAACCTGATGGGCTTCTCCCATGCGTGCGGCCCCTACCGAACGCCCAACGTCAAAGTGGAGGGCATCCAAGTCTACACGAACAACATCCCCTGTGGCCACATGCGCGGCCCGGGAGAGCCTCAAGCAGCCTTTGTCATGGAATCGCAGATGGATTTGGTGGCCCGGGAGCTAGGTATGGATCCGCTGGAGGTGCGACGTAAGAACGTGGTACGTGCCGGCGAAGAGGACGGCTTGGGCCACACCTTCCAGGGCATCAACATCAGAGAGACCATGGAAGCTGCCGTAGAGACAGGCGAGTACGGCAAGCCCAAAGCACCCAACATTGGCAGGGGCATAGCCCTCGGTGACAGGCCTCCCGGTGGTGGGCAGTCCACAGCGGCTGTCACCATGAACCCCGACGGCTCTGTGCTCCTCAGCACCCCCATCTTCGAGCAGGGCACCGGCACCTACACGCTTGAGTTGCAGGTCGTCGGCGAGGAGTTGGGCATCTCCATCGATCATATAGGCCTGGAGATTTGGCGCACCGGCAACGTCGACTTCGATTCAGGCGTTGGTGGCAGTCGCGTCACGCGCATCGGCACCCAGGTGGCCTATGCGGCGGCCCAGGAGGTCAAGTCTGAGCTATTGAAAACCGCTGCCCAGCAGCTAGGTGTTGCCGTAGAGGTGCTTTCGTATACAGATGGCGCTGTGCGGAACCGCGATACGGGAGAAAGCCACAACTGGTATGAACTGCTGCAGAAGGCGGGTCACGCTGTGACCGGCCAGGTCGAGTTCCAGGATGCCAGCCTTCCGCCAGTAACGGCCTACGTGGCGCAGGTAGCTGAAGTGTCTGTCGACCCCGACACCGGCGAGGTCAAGCTGCTAACGCTGTCCACCGCCCACGATGTCGGCAAGATCGTGAACCCCATCGGCCATCAGGGCCAGATCAACGGCGGCGCCATGCAGGGCATCGGCTACGCACTGATGGAGGAGCTTGTGGTGGAGGACGGCCGGGTTACCACATTGACCTTCGGCGACTACAAGATCCCAACCATCAAGGACATACCGGAGCTACGGACGGTGTTGGTGGAGTCGGAGAGCGGCGTTGGCCCGTACAACGTGAAGAGTATCGGCGAGAACGCCACCATCCCCGTTGCAGCGGCCATCGCCAACGCCGTGGAAGACGCAGTGGGCGTCCGCATCAAGGACCTGCCTATCACATCTGAGAAAGTCTACCGCGCTCTACAGGCCAAGAAAGGCTAGCCCTTCACCCAGGCTACGGTGCGGTTGGATAAATATCGTTTTAGAGAGTCCAGAGGGATATTCCCTCTGGCAAGGGGTTCCGGGGGATGTGCCCCCGCGCATACCAAACATTACAACATTACGGAGGGATACCATGGGAAGCACATACAGGATGTTCGTCGGCGGCGACGGCAAAGCCACCTGGGAGGCAGTCGACCTCGACACGATGACTCAGTGGACAAAGGGCATGGATGTTACACAGATCAAGTACGGCTCCCGGGCCCCGGGAGTGGAGCAGGACTGGCATCCCGCGCCCCAGCGTCAGTTCGTCATCATCCTCTCTGGCCAGCTTGAGATCGGCTTTGAGGACGGCTCCACAAAGACCTTTGGCCCAGGAGACGCTCGACTGGTGGAAGACATCACCGGTAAGGGCCACACCACCATCGCGCTGGGCAACGAGCCGTGCATCACAGCCACCATCGGCCTCGTCGAGCAGGGTAAGGGCTAATCTCTTAACCCTTCTCCCCTGACGGTGATTGATGGAGTGCTCTATTTCACCATCCTGATCGTACGTCTGGATAACAACTATCTTTGGTAACCGCAGGAATGTGGGTCAAGGGCTAGCCCTTGTGGCTCTTGACGCGTGCGCGCAACTTACCGATGATGCCCAAAAGCTCAATTCGGTAGTATTAACAAGAATGCTGACGGTTACGGAGTACAAAATATGCTGACACAAGAAGAGAACCAGCTTCTGACGCAGGTCGGGCTGGGGACACCAACGGGTGAGTACATCCGGCGTTACTGGATACCTGTGCTACTGAGCGCCGACCTGCCTGGACCTGACTCCGACCCGCTGCGAGTCAAGATACTGGGCGAGGAGCTTGTGGCCTTCCGCGACACCAACGGCGTCATCGGCCTCATCGACAACTACTGCCCCCACCGTCGCGCAAGCATGTTCTTCGGTCGCAACGAGGAATGCGGCTTGCGATGCGTCTACCACGGCTGGAAGTTCGACATCGATGGCAACTGCGTGGACATGCCCTCGGAGCCCGCTGAAAGCAACTTCAAGGACAAAGTGAAGGTCGCTGCGTACCCCGTAGAAGAGCGCGGAGGCTTGGTTTGGGCGTACATGGGGCCTGCCGATAAGAAGCCCCCAATGCCCGAGCTGGAATACTTTGGCCTGCCTGACTCCCATAGCTACGTGTACAAGCACATCCAGGAGAGCAACTTCATCCAACTGGTGGAAGGCGAGATCGATTCCAGCCATGTGGGCTTCCTGCACAGCAACCTGGACGAGCCCGTGACATCAAAGACCGCTACGAATTGGTACTTGAAGTACCGCTCCGGCGATCGCTCCCCCAAGTTCTTCATCCGTGAAACCCCCTACGGCGTCCTCATCGGCGCTCGACGTGCTGCCGAAGTGGATAGTTACTACTGGCGTGTCACCCAGTGGCTTGCGCCCTTCTACACCATGATTCCCCGCGCCCCTGAGGACGCGCTGAACTTCCGGGCCTGGGTGCCCATCGACGATGAGAGTACGTGGGCGTTCCAGGTGTCTGCCAACCCGTTCAGGCCTCTGAACGAAGCGGAGTTGGAGAAGTTTGCGGGCTCCGTCAATGAGTTGGTGCCCGGGACCCATCGCCTGACTTTGAACAAAGACAACGACTACATGCTGGACCGTGAGATGCAGTGCAACGTCAACTACACCGGCATCCCGCTACAGCCCGTGCGTATGGGGCGAGGCCAGGATGGTGCGATGACTGAGAGCATGGGCCGTGTGGTTGACCGTTCCAAGGAGCACCTAGGCACCAGCGACTCTGCCATCATTGCCGTACGGAGGAGCCTGTTGCGGGAGGTTCGCGACTTCCAGGAGGGCGTGGAGCCGAACGCAGCTAACCATGGAGAGGTGTATCGCGTACGCTCCGGCTCCGCTGTGCTGCCGCATGAGGTTCCCTTCGATGAAGGTGAGCAGGCACAAGCAGAGGGCTTCGTCCTGGCCTGAGCAGACCATCAATACTTCACTAGTAGGGGGGTGTTTTGTTATCATTTGAAGACAATGAAATGATGTGCCGGGTAGGCCCGGGAACCCCAATGGGGGAGCTGCTCCGTAGGTACTGGCACCCGGCTTTGCTGTCCCGGGAGACCCCGGAACCTGATTGCCCGCCCGTTCGAGTGAAGTTGCTCGGCGAGGAGTTGGTCGCCTTCCGCGACACCGATGGCAACATTGGCCTCATCGATAACTACTGCCCCCACCGTCGAGCCAGCATGTTCTTCGGTCGCAACGAGGAATGCGGCTTGCGCTGCGTCTACCACGGTTGGAAGTTCGACCTCGAAGGCAACTGTGTCGACATGCCCTCCGAGCCAGCTGAGAGCAACTTCAAGGATAAGGTCAAAATCACCGCCTACCCGGTCAAAGAAGCGGGCGGCATGGTCTGGGCTTACATGGGGCCGCAGGATGTGATGCCCCGGTTCACTGATTTCAGCTTCACCAACGTTGATCCTGAGTACATCGTAGCTACAAAGACTCCGGTGTACTGCAACTACATCCAGAGCATTGAAGGCAACATAGACACGTCCCACATCTCGTACCTGCACCGAAACCTGGCAGATTTCCAGCCTGAGGCAGATCCCAAGGACGGCACAGATGTGCTTGGCTACCCCTCTGGCAAGATGTCCACCTTCCTGCGCTCAAACGACCGCGTGCCCAAGGTGGAGACCCAGGCTACCAGCTACGGATTCCGAGAGGGTGGCATACGGCAGACACCTAACGGCCACCAATTCATCCGCATCAACTGCCACGTCTTCCCGGTCACTACTTTTGTATCCTTCTTGCCGTGGCAGAACCGTGGCGCGTTGATCATTGTCCCTTCCGACGATGATTCATGTATGCGGTACAGCGTCTTCCAGAACCCGGAAGCGCCTATCCCGGAGGAGAGTCGACAGGCAATGATCGCTAACAATGAGCGACGTGATGAGAACGGACTCCGCCTGATGAATAAGAGCAACGACTATTTGCTCGACAGAGAGGCCCAGCGCACTACAAGCTACTCCGGTATAGCGGGCGTAGGCGAGCAGGATTACGCGGTGACAGAGAGTATGGGCACCATTGGCGACCGTACTCGGGAGCACTTAGGCACCACGGA
Organism: Dehalococcoidia bacterium; assembly: GCA_029936935.1. Classification (GTDB taxonomy): domain Bacteria; phylum Chloroflexota; class Dehalococcoidia; order Lucifugimonadales; family UBA1127; genus UBA1127. The sequence continues at coordinate 19,254 of JAPYRQ010000041.1, forward strand.
CGATTCCATCATTCATCTGCGTAAGATTCTCCTGAAAGCTGCCCGGGACTTGCAGGATGGCAAGCCCCCACCGTTCCAGGATGAGGGTATCGACTTTGATCAGATACGTTCAGAGGAGATCATCATCGCGTCGAGTGAGGACTGGAAGAACAGCGGTACGTACGCCGGTGAAAGCGAAGCCGCACATAGCTTAGTTAGCTAGGGTAGTTTAAATGTATTAATTTGTAGTATTTCCTGTAGTGTTTCATAATAACCGCCAAGGAGGCTGTGATGCTTTCAGAAGAAGACAACGAGTTCATGTGCAGGACTGGCCCGGGCACTCCCATGGGTGAATTGCTTCGTCGGTACTGGACTCCAGCTTTGGTTGCAGACGAGATTCCGGAGCCGGACAGCCCTCCGGTGCG
>JAPYRQ010000042.1 GCA_029936935.1 Dehalococcoidia bacterium
TTGCAGTGTCTACGGAGTCCTGGCTGGTGACATCGAGTTCGATGACCTCCACCGCAAGCTTCTCGCCCTGCGCCCAGGACTTCAGTTGTCCGGCGGCGTTTACGTTTTTCCCGCCGACTCCTCGCATGGTGGCGAAGACGTGGTGTCCGTCTTTCGCTAGAGTCTTGGTGATGAGTTCACCGAATCCGCCACTGGCACCGGTTACGAGGATGTTCAAAACTGTGACTCCCTTTGTTTGTGAATTATCTGGCCTCCCTGGATTTTCCTAACCTATCTTGGAGGCCGCCAGGTCAAGTGGGTCCAGGGCTAGCCCTACACGCCCAGATCCTGCATCAGGTCCTGGATTGCCGCCTTCGTCGGCTTCACCACGGAGGGTGCTCGAAGCCCCATCGGCTCGTTCTGTATCTCCGGCGTGGTCTTCACGCAGATGAACACGGGCCCTTCTGTGCTCATCACCTCTGAAGCACGGGAAGCAAAGTCTTCTAAGTCATCAAACTCAAAGGCGCTTGCATACCCCGCCTCTTTTGCCATGCCTGCAAAGGAGATCTTGTTGTTGCCGGGGATGGGCTGGCCGCCGGTGATTGCATAGACCCCGTTCTCCAGCACAAAGTGATAGAGGTTCTTAGGTGCCTTCTCCGCGATGGTCACCAATGTGCCCAGGTTCATCAGCAGACTACCATCACCGTCAAAGATGATGACCCGCTTGTCGGGTTGCGCCAGCGCGACTCCCAGGGCGAAGGATGATGCTTTGCCCATCGCACCGCCCAGGGGGATGTCACGGTTCTTGTTTTTGCTTACTTCGTTCCAGCCACGGCTGCCGGTCATCGTAGGAACGACGATGCCGTTATCGCGATACTGCTCTACAACTTCCATCAATGCAACTTGGTCAATCATGTGTTCTCTCCTGTTGTGCTTTTCAAGAGTGAAATCGTTTTAGCGGTTGAATCCGTGATACTCGTCGCCTACCAGCACCACTACCGGCATCTTGGTCCGTTCCGCTTCCTCGTAGGCCAGGGAAATACGATCCGCGTCGCCGTCGTGCTCCACCAGGTAGTAGGTGATGCCCCATGCTCGCAGGATGGGCTCTGTGAAACGTGCCGCCGAGTCCGGTGTGGCCCCGTGGCGTGTCCATCCTCTGTAGCCAATGAGCATGACGATGGGCATAGCACAGTCCAGCGCGATGCCTCGAATGGAGTCGCCTGACTCAAACAGGCCCGTGTTCTGGATGAGCACCACTGGCTTCTTGCCACCGGCCAGTACGCCAGCAGCAATAGCGATGCTCTCTCCTTCACGGGTCACAGGCACTAGATCAATAGAAGGCTCAGCCTCCATGAGCTGATACATCCAGTTGGTCTCACTGTCCGGCAGGTAGACCACATGCGTGATGCCGTTCTTCTTGAACTCTTTAATAACAGCCTCGGGACTGAGTAATGCTTGTTGTGTCATTTCTCCTCCACTGGGCACAGAGTGTTTGGTCGATAGTTTCTGGAAACATCGACATGATACCAGAAGCTGGAGGGCAAGTGGACAGAGGATGTGCTACCGTTTGAGGTGAGACAATTGAAGGCGAGGCGTATGGCTGAAACGGGTTCCCCCAAGGGTCTGGCGAGCCGCATTGCGGCCTTAGAGCAGCGACTCGTTGAGTTAGAAAGTAGGCTGGTCGATATCCAGGCCGAGTACTCCGATGCATCGCGTGAACTGACTGAATCGAAGTCCTTCGCCCGTCGACTGGCTGATTGGGGTCTGAAGGCCGCCGATACGTCGACATGGATGACCGTCTGCAATGCCTCGGAGTGGCAAACCACTACCGCCAATGCCCATCGAGTTGTCCGGCGTGAGGACTCTGTTCTCCACGTCCTCCTCCACCGATGCGCCTTTGCTCCGTATTGTTCATTGGACGGCGTCACCTACAGCGATTAACTCCATTGTCATATAGACACTACCTATGGTTTCCATAGAGCAGTACAATATCTCCATAGCTGATCCACAACGTTTAGCCCGGAGGCGCTGTATGGAACTAGCACAGATAAAGGCATTCATCGCCGCTGCGGAGCGAGGAAGCTTTGTGCGGGCTGCCCAGGCACTCATCCTCACTCAACCATCCCTCAGCGCACGCATCCACGCCCTTGAGACAGAGTTGAACACCCTACTCTTCCATCGCCTGGGGCGCGGTGTTCGCCTGACAGAGGCTGGCAAAGCGTTCCTCCCCTACGCTCAACGGGCGTTGGAGACGTTGGATCAAGGCCGTGACACGCTGAACGCTTTGGAGAAAGTGACCAGTGGTACCCTGCAGGTGGGTTCGGCCAGAGCCATCGGCGCATACGTCCTTCCGGACATCCTCGCTCGGTTTCGAGAAGAGCATCCGGGGATTGACGTCAACATCCGCACAGGGCGATCCACAGAGGTGCTTCAGATGGTGATGGACGAAGAGGTCCAGGTGGGCCTGGCGCGCTCCTTGCGGCACCCAGACATCCTCTCAACCCGTCTCTACGATGAGGAGATATCCCTGGTGAGTCACCCGCAGCACCACTTTGCCATCCAGGGCGAGGCCAGCATCTATGACATCGCCAAGGAGCCGCTAATCCTCTACGACCGCGACTCGTCCTACTTCCAACTCATCGACCGTGTCTGTCGCGAGGCCGGCGTGATTCCTAACGTGGGCATGGTGCTCGATAGTATCGAAGCGACGAAGCGGATGATCGAGCGAGGCTTTGGCATCTCTTTCTTGCCGGTGCATGGCATCACTCGCGAAATTGAGGCGGGAACCCTGGCGCTCATCCGCATTACAGAGGGCCATCAGGTGACCCTACCAACGTCCGTCATGGTGCGTCGCGCCCGTATTTACAGCCCTGCGGTGTTGGCGTTCCTTGGGGTGCTAGAAAGCATGTATGAAGTCTCAGTGCCCCCGCTAAAAACCGCCGACGTGGCAGAAGCCACCTTGTAAGGGGAACCCCTTGGGCTCCTCTTTAGTCTCCTCGCCGCAGCGACATATACCTGCGGGTCAGGCGACATATACCTAACGCAAATCCCCCACGCTGTGGAGAGGTACAGCGTAGGGGACAGCCGGATGTCGGCTTGCCTGTGGCGTCTCAGGGGTTAGGAAGATCCATCGCGACGCCAGTGAACGACGATGCTCTGCGGTATGCGCCAGGCCACCAAAATGGCAAGCCCAACCCACAAGGCATCTAAGGGACCCACAACAGCCCCCGTGTCGTCCTTCAAGAAGTTGAACGTTGTTGAAGAAAACAGTGTGTACTGCGTGGCGACTTGCGCGCCGAACGCACCCTCAATGGCTTCCTTCAGGAAGATGGCGAAGATGTAGTACTTGCCTGCCACCACACCAATCAAAGCGGCGCTCGCAGCCACCATTTGAACGGAGATGCTTTGCTCATTGCTTGCCATGAGCCTGGCGGTAAACCCGGTGACCACACCGATACCTATAGCCAGCCACGCCATTTCGTATCCGGTCCATGCAGCCAGTTGGCCCCAGAGGCCTGCACCGACAAATGCTGCAATGAGTACGCCTGAAGCGGTGCCGAAAATTCCCAGGGGAGAACTCATCCCGAATGTATCTTTGGGCTGAACGGTGATCTGTCCTGCCATAGTGGTCTCCCATCTTCTCGCGACGGTGTAATCGTGGGCCTATGGCACTAAAAGGAGGTAAGCCCAATGCCGCGATATGGGGAGATAGTAGAGAGGTTCTACAAAGTGGAGAAGGCTCAAAGGGCTCACGTTGGCGCGACGAAAGTCTCAGGTAGCTCTGCGCATGATAGTCATCTGTGCGAGCGAGGGATTTAGCTCCCCGCCAGCTCGACTTTAGTCCCCATAAGTCATGCCCTGGCTAGGCGAGATAGAAGCGTTGAGCCAGTTGGATGACCATCGTTGGTAGAGGCTCGATTCGACGTACCACCAACGTGACTGCCATGACCACAATGATGCCGATAGCCGCGCCGGCAAGTATGTCCGTTGGGTAAGAAACACCCGCGTACACTCGCGATGCACCCCACAGCCCTGCCAACACGAAGGCTGCTGCTCCAAGTAGGCGGTTCGCCCCCCACAGTCCGGCGGCGATGGCTGCGCCCACAACGGCCGGGTTGGCTGGGAATGATGAGTCCGTTGGTTGGTAGAAGAGTAACTCCAAAGACTCGTTTATGAACGGCCTGTCTCGGAACGTGAACGCCCCAATGATTTGTACGGCTAGGTTTCCAAAGGCTACCCCCAACATGGCGATAAGCGCCGCTCGTTGGTGTAGCTCCCGCGATGCCGTTGTCTTGCCTCCAAACCAGACACCCAATAACAGGAGGGACAGGGCCACCGGTGTAAAGTAGTCGCTTACTACAACATTGATAGCGTCATCCAGCCAGGGAATAACGCCAACGCCGTCGTTCAGCCATCGGACTATCGCCGCATCCACGGTGGTCGCTCCTCCCACAGTGATCGGAGCCCGGTGGGCAGCGACTCAATGTACGTGTGGTCGCGCAGGGATTCCAGCCCGTTCGGTGTAGTCGGGGGTCGGTGTCCGGCGCGATGGTTCAATGCCGATGTGGTCAGGACAGTGAAGGACACCGCTGCCAATGCGCTGACGGCGAACCGCCACCCCTGATCGTTGCCGTCGAGTCCGCCGGCAGTGTCTGGAATGTGGCGTGGCCCGTCCCAGAAGAACCACGTAAAGCCAGCAACGATAAACGTGAGGCCAAGGGCGTAGGCCAGGGGTGTGCGTTTCAGGAAGAGGAGCTTCGTGAGTCCCGCGTGGGCAACCGCTATTTGGATGACGCCAAGGGATGCAAGGAATACAAGGATGAGATAATCACGGCCCAGGTCTTCCATAGTGGTTGCCCATTCAGAGGATTAAGGACTATACCTTGGCCAGCGGTGCGGGAATCACCTCTACACACCAGTCACGATACTTGGGGAGTGCGCCACGGATGGCCTTGAAGTAGAGGTCCTGAATGGACTTGGTGATTGGCCCACCCTTGCCGTCACCGATAAGGCGGTGGTCCAGTTCACCCATGGGCGTTACGTGGGCTGCTGTGCCAGTAAGGAACACTTCATCAGCCAGATAGAGTTCTGCCCTGCCGATGGGTCGTTCAACGGTCTCAATCCCCAGTTCATCCTTTGCCATCTGCATGACACAACTGCGGGTGATGCCTGGCAGGATGTTTGCGGTCAACGGCGGGGTTACCAGAGCGCCGTCCTTCACCACAAACAGGTTCTCGCCGCTTCCCTCTGCCACTTTGCCGTCGTTGTTCAGGAAGATTGCCTCGTCAAAGCCTGCTAGCACGGCGTCGGTCTTGGCCAAGATGCTGTTCACGTATCCGGCGCTCAACTTCACTCGAGGTGGCATCATCGTCTCGTCGATGCGACGCCAGCTGGCCGTCATGCATCGTACAACCGGCACATCGATGTATGACCCGAAGGGCACACCGATGATAGTCAGGTCATCGTCAAGTTCATGGAGTTTGAGGTTTGCCACTCGCAGGGCGCTCTTGTAGGCCAGGGGGCGAATGTACATGTCTTCTCGGTAGCCACTACGTTCCACCAACTCAACTGTGAGGCGAACCAGTTCTTCAGGTGTGTGAGGGAGTTTCATCCGGAGTATGGAGGCACCCTCAGCAAGCCGTTTGAAGTGATCCAGGGGACGGAAGATAAAGAGTTTTTCTTCTTCTTCGTTCCAGTTGCAGCGAATGCCCTCAAAGACTGCGGTGCCGTAGTGGAGAGCGTGGGTCATGATGCCGACTTTGGCCTCGTTCGCAGGAATGAACTCCCCGCCGAAATAGGCCAATGGTGTTGGTGACATGGCTTGCTCCTTCTACGGACTGTACGTCAAATTCGTAGCGATATTATATGCACAGCCGTATGTGAGAGCAAGTTTAAAGGGTCCGCTATTCCTGCTTGACCGGTCGCAGTCCTACCATTACCAGTATTCCCAGAAGCATTGTTGGGATAGTAAGAAGTGTGGCAACCACTGCTTCGCCGGAAGTCATCGGCGAGGAAAATAGGCCATCCGGGTCGTCAACGGAGAGAAAGGCCCGTGCTATCACCAGCCCCATCACAGCTACCGTCCACCCGGACAATGCTACCAACACCAGTCGCATTCCACACCTCCATCCAAGCCGTTAAGTGAAAGTTAACATAATGCGTAGAGCCCGGCAAAGAATGGCTAGATATTCGTATTTTCTTAAGACACGACAGCCTCAAAGGCTATCTTATAGGCCTTACCAACGTCGGATACCGTTAATGACTCCCGTGCGGCGGTTTCAAGCCCAGCCATCCACAGTTCTGTGAGTTGGGCTGCCGCTAGAATCTGAGCTATCGAAATGTTGTCTGTTCTGATGGAATCCATAGCATTCTCCCCTGGTGCGGCCGGACACATGGCGATTATTACCACGTACTCGATCCGAAGTATTCGGTGATCCTCTAAAGCATCTTCGGCTTTGCCGGTTTACGCCTCAACCACCGGCAAAAGCAGACGCCTGAGAAAATCATTTGGGAGAAATTAGCACGGAAAGATAATAAAAGAAAGGGATATAGTTCTATACATAATATATCGTGTGGGTAAAAAGAGAAAAAGTGGATGTTTATGCTTTGTTTATGTGGTGGCCATGCGCTTCAGTCGCCCTTCATCCACAAGACGACAGCGCCAAACAACACAGCAATCCCAACAAGCACTCCCAGGGTTATCAGTAACTCCATGGTTTACCTCCGTTGGCCGTGGCGGCCGACACTACGATTGCCAATGTGTGTTGAAGAATCATAGGGTGGAAACCCAATTAACCGCAAGGCCGCTGAACAGAACAAGCAGTCCAAACATACTAAGCATCAACCGGAGTTGTGTCCGTTCATCGCGTTCTCTTGGCAGCATGGATTCTTCACTCCCGCCTCGCATACTGAAAGCCAGCCCAATGCCGTTCACCGTCAACAGGCCGATGCTGTATAGGAAGAGGGGGCCACTTAGCAGGAACCCTCGCATGAATCCCTCGTTCCAAAGGCATCCTGCAATGATGGGCACCCCCCCAAAGGCCACTATCACAAGCATCAGGGCACGGAGATGGTCTCTATGCTGTGGAGCCCATTCCGTCTCGCCAGGAAGAAGGGGATTGCGAAGGCTGAATATCCAGCGTGTCCCAACCAGAGCTAGAACCCAGGCAACAAGGGCAAATATGCAGTCCATCGTGGGTCTACAACGCTGCCTTAGTAGTGTTTGTCATAGTGATGGTCGTTACCGCCCCGCGAAATAGGCCCAGACGAGTATCAACGCCGGGACGATGACAAAAATAAATGCGAGGGTGATCTTGGTACTTTGGCCTTTGGGCTTTTCGTTCTTCATCACTATTACCCCGGTATCGATAATCCATAGAGCTTGGACACGTTGTCCACGGTGGTGGTCTGCCTGACGGGATCCGGAACGCCTGCGAACACCATATCCAGAACCTCTTGGGAATGGGGCCAGACGGAATCGTGGTGGGGGAAGTCGTTACCCCACATCAACGTCTCAACGCCAATGGCATCCCTGGTCAACATGCCGGACCTATCGTCCTCAAAGGTGGCGTAGAACTGCCTGCGCCAGTACTCGCTTGGCTTCATGTCCAGGTAATCCGGCACGGCGGTTCGGGCTCGATAGACCGCGTGGTCCATGCGCTCAAGCCAGTTCGCCACCCATCCGGTGTTGAACTCAGCTGCCACAAATTTCAAATCGGGGTAGCGATGCGCAACACCCCCGGAAATCAAGTCAGCAAGAGTGTACTGGATCAACGTGGGCGCGCTAGCATACTCCGTTATGAGGCCGGCATTATCCAACCCGGTGATCGCCCCGTAAGGGTGGGTGAAAATATGCAGGTTGATGGACAATCCGGCTTCTTGAGCCGTGGCCCAGATCGGGTCGTAGATAGAGTCTGAGTAGTGGGTGCCATCGGGTGCAGAGCAGGGTACGCAAACGCCCTTATACCCTTTGGCAACCACTCGCCCCAACTCCTTGTGGGCTTCCGCAGGGTTCTGCATGACCAGGAGTGCCAGGCCTGTCAGTCGATCAGGCACAACAGCACAGAAGTCCCAGAGCCAATCGTTGTAGTTGCGAAATGCTGCACCTAGTACTTCTGCATCCGGAATGCCGAACAGACGCATGAAAACGCTGGGGTAGATGACCTCGTTCCACACGCCATCGGTGTCCATGGCCTTCGTGCGTTCCACAGGATCTAACAGCGCAGGTTTCAGGCCTTCGTAACCCAGGGAGATGAGGCGGTGGGTTTCGGGGTCGTCCAGGCTCATCCCGGCGATGCCCAACCTTCCAATGCCGCCAATGGCCGCATTGAGTCGCTTCCCTGTGGTTGGGATATCGACGTAGTCGCCCTTGCCCTCCTCGTGCACGACACGAGGGGCACGGTCGCCGTACTTCTCGACGAGCCCTGCAAACACGTCACGCCCTTCAAGGATGTGCGAGTCCGCAGATATTGCGAGTCGGGCCATTACTGCCGCCTTTCCTACCAGGTTCGTTTACGTCGCAAGTATCAAGCTGGTTCCCTGATTTATGGTTACTTCGCTGCGCTTCGAGTTGGGAACGCGGGTGGTGTGATTGTTTCCACGTCACGGTTGGCCCAATCACGCTCGGCCCAGCCGTCCCAGCCCGCCGTTGCCGCAGCCTGCGCCCTTGCGATGATGTCGACCTCGTCCACGCGAGTAGACGTGCCGTTTTCGATGACCACTTCGCCCGCAACGATGACCGTCTCCACGTCCTTGCCTGTACCAAAGTCCACCAGCGCCGTCACAGGGTCACGCATGGGCCCGTAGCTGATGTCCTGGAGGTCTATAATAACTACATCCGCCGCTGAACCCTCTGCCAGCCTACCCAGGTCAGGTCGACCTAGGGCATCCGCTCCCCACACAGTGGCAGCATTGAACAGGTCTGCAGGCCTACCGGCCGTGTGTGTGCCGTCCACCACCCTGGCAATGCGCGATGCGTAGCGCATCTCAGCAATGATATCCAGCGGATAAGTATCCGTGCCTAGTCCTATGTTGACGCCCTGCTGGAGGTAGCGGTCAAAGGACTCCATGGCAAAGCCCATTTTGGCATATTTGTGGGGGCAGTGACCTACGGTAGTGCCGGTATCGGCAAGGATCTCCACCTCGTCGCCCACGGCGTACATCATGCCGGAATGGCCGGAGACGAAGACGGCGTGCCCCACTATGGTCTTGGGGCCGAGGACGCCGTTCTCCTCCAGGTATTCCATGGGCGATTTCTTGGCTCGATACACGATCTCGATGAACTCACGTGCGTTGCCGCCCACATGGGTGTGGATTCCAAGGTCAAGCTTCTTTGCTACTGCCGCGGTCTCCTGCAGCATCCCGGCATCGCACGTTTCCGCCTGGTTGGGGCTCAGGATGGCCTGTAGTCGGCCATCGCAGGCACCGTTGTGCTTCTCGATGAACGCCATCGCCTCGTTGAAGCTTTGGCGACCTTTGTCGACGCGCTCTTCGTAGTAGTGTCCGCCTTCGGCGTCTGTGTAGGTGTCGTGACTCCGGTATCGAGGCGAGAAGTAGGAGCGCAGACCAATCTTGTCCACCAGTTCCACGTAATTGTCGTAGTCGCCTGCGCCACCGCCCGGATCAAGGATGGTGGTAGAGCCGTTGCGCAGTGCTGAGAGCATTGAGAACTCCCGCCCGATGCTGACACCCTCAGGCGTCTGGCCTGGACGTTTATCCTTGGGCGGGGCACCGTAGACAAAATAGTTTGCCCCCAGGTAGTCACGTTTGGTCACGTCCGTCACCAGGTAGTCGCCCACGTTCAGCTGGGTGTGGACATGGAGGTTGATGAAGCCTGGACTCACCAGCTTCCCCGATGCGTCGATGACATGGTCTGCCGGTTTCTTTTCGTAGCCTACATACGTGACCTTGTCGCCCTCAATGAATACGGAGCCGCCTGGGAGAAGCTCATGGTTCTCTCCGTCCCAGCCTATGACCACTCCACCGTCAATGCGTAGTGTTGCGCCCTTCATGTTCGTCCCGTCGCTTTGTTCATAAAATTTGCCGTTTGTTTGTAAGACCCTCGGCCTGGCAGGCATATTCTCAATGGTGGCCCCTTTGATGGCAAGTCAGCCCAGTGGTTGAAGAGAAGTCCCTTCCTGGTATCACTTCGGCTGGTGCCCACCACATAAATGAATGATTCAATGTCTGCATTTTCATTCGAATTTGTTAATAATGATTATATGAATTATGAATGGTGCGTAAATTTTGAAACTAATTGCGGTGAATGTTCGTTAGTTTAAATGTGATGGAGCGAATACGCGTAATCATAGCGGACGACTATATTCCTTATCGCTGGGGCCCTTTTGGCGGCCCTAGCGGAAGAACCTTCTATCGAAGTCATAGAAGAAGCCTCTGACGGCGACGAAGCAGTCCGTAAATCCCTTGAACTGATGCCTGACGTCCTGGTTTCTGACCTTCATATGCCTCTGATGGACGGCCATGAGGTGACCCGGCACTTACGGGAGCAGGCTCCAGAGATCAAAGTCATTATCAACACCATTTCAGAGAACGAATCGGATCTGGAAATGGCCCTGAAATTGGGCGCGCGCGGATACCTTCTGAAAGAAGAGGCCCAGGAGTTGGTGATGGAGGCGATCCATTACGTGTACCGGGGCGGCATCCTGGTTTCCCCTTTAATGGCGGAGAAGCTCTATGTTGAGCGCTCCCAAGCCACCCCTACCGAGACCGCCATGCCTGAATTGCCTGATGACTCCTTGGGCAACGAGAATTCTGACACCATGCGGCTCTCCGAGTTGGAGATGGATATGCTGGTTGCAGAGGCGGAGCTGGTCATTATCGCTCCCGCAGAAACCAGTGTGGTACTGGGCTTCCATGAATGGTTGACCCGCGAAATGGGCGCTAAAGTGGAGAATGTAGTCCCATCTCTGGTTGGCGATACGGTCATCACGGTGTCCTTCGAAGACCCTGTGTCCCTGGCGCGTATCGTATCCGATCACCCCTCTACCCAGAATATTGAGAAAGAATATGTCCCTGCCACCTACCTCCTCGGCGTGAGCCCATTCCGCCTACGGTTTGAGCTTTGGTAGATAACCCACAGCGTTGCGCCCCTAGTGCATCTCGTATCCGCCGGCCACGTTGATGGATTGCCCCGTCAGGTAGTCCGACTCCGATGAAGCCAGGAACGCCGCTGTCTTGGCGATGTCAGCTGCTACAGCCAATCGACCCAATGGCACGACCGCCGCACGGTCACGCACCATGTCAGCGCGATACTCGATAGCGGATTGCCCTTCAGGTGCGGTTGCCGCTGCGATGTAGTCGACGCGTTCCGTGTCCACCAGGCCGGGGCATATAGCATTCACCATGATCTGGTGCTCTGCCAACTCCAGCGCCAACGACTGCGTGAAACCTATGACTCCGAACTTGGAGGCGCAGTACGCCGCATACATTGCCGTGCCGGTTTTCCCCGCCCTGGATGACATGCTGATGATCTTGCCACCGCCGCCTCGCTTGATCATGTGTCGCGCTACTGCCTGGGAGACAAGGAACGTGCCCTTCATGTTGACGCGCATCACCAGGTCGAAATCCTCTTCAAGCACATCGACAACGAGCTTCCTGTCGCCGCCGGGGCGAGAGCCTGCATTGTTGACCAGGATATCTATGCGGCCAAATTCCTTGATGGTCTGATCCACCATGGCCTGCACCTGCGCAGAGTTGCTGACGTCCGCCGTGATCGCCATGGACTTCCGGCCCAGCGCTTTGATTTCCTCCACAACCTGGGTCACGCCGCCCCAGGTGCCAGGACGGTCATCGTAAGGGTTTAACGTCAGGTCGTTGACCACCACGTCGGCGCCTTCCAACGCCAGCCTCGTCGCGATGCCCCTGCCAATGCCGTTCTCGCCGCCCGCTCCGGTGACGAGTGCTACTTTGCCTTCAAGTCCGTACATGGTGCTCCTTTTGTATTTGAGGGATGCTTATGTTCGAGGGTCTGACACTTCAGCGTGGATACGAAGTAGCTCGGCGATGGTCTCGGGCGACCGCCTACCGAACCCGCATTCCGTCGCGACTCCAAAATCCTGGACGACCCGCTGTGCCGCTTCGATGCGCTGTTGAGTTCCAGCAACGCCGTCTGTGAAATGCACCAGCCCAAGGTATAGCTCTGTGTCAGAGCCAAGCTTGAGATTTTTGAGTGGCGTGAAATACGCGTCGTCGTTGCGTGCATGGGGAACCGGCATGTGAATCCAATTGATGGCACGCCCAACGCCTGACGTGATCCTGTTTGCCGTATCAACGGGCTCCATAAAGTGCTTGTGGCCGGAATCGCCATAGCAGAGATGGTATCCCAACCCAACCTCGGCAGGAATCTCATTGCCGAGTCGAACGAGCCCTTCAATCAAGCCGCTCTTCACGCTATCAGCCTGGTCCGGGGAGACATTTTCCCAAATCCTGAACTCTACCGCCACATCCCATTGGATTGCGAGTTCGCTTGCAGGTACGAACGACATGATCTCTTCAAGCTCTTCCTGCATACGACACTCGTACGCTTGCCCGACCACAGCCCAATCTTTGGCAACCACATAACCTGCGATTGGTGCCAGGGGTGTGGGCAGACTGACCTGGAAGCGACAACCCTCTGGTATCTGCCCCTCCTGCTTCAGACGTGAGAACTCGGCGTAGGAGGATTTCGCGGCGGCCGAGTAGCCTAGCGGGCCGAACGTCAACGGGTCCGAAGCGGCTTCAGGTCGAAGCCGATACTGCCCCTGTGCTGTGTACGAGTCTGGATCTGCAGTGGCCAGCTCAAACATAGGATGATCTACAAATACCTGGAGTTGCCAGCGTATCCAACCACTGCGGTCGCCGGTCTCTCCGTCGGGTATGCGCCGTAGTCGGGCGCCAAGGGACGCGCTGAGCGCCTGAAACACCTCAGCCGAATCTTTGAGAGGGATGCTTCCTACAAGATGAACCCCTTTTGGCTTGTTAGTGGCACTGGTCATAGCACCTCTCCATGAGAATAGTGATTTTTGCCTTTAGTCCCCGCCGGAGGCAATACGGGCTTTAGTCTCCTCGACGCAGCGATATATGCTTTAGTCCCCGCCGGAGGCAACGTAAGTCCAGGGCTGCGCCCTGGGGCTATTCGGCTGAGTAGGCTTCCAGGGCAGCATCGTCGAACTCCAGGCCCAAGCCTGGGCGCTGGGTGAGGATGATCTCCCCGTTCTCCACCTTCGGAGTATCCCTGAACAGGGGCAGACTCCAGGGCATGTACTCAACCGTAAGCCCGTTGGGAATCGCCACCATAGCGTGTGCCATAATCTCCGGTGCGAGATGGCTGACCACCGGCAGATTGAACGCCTCCGCCATGTGGGCTACCTTCATCCACTGGGTCAGGCCGCCCGCGCGTAGTAAATCGATCATCACAATGTCTATCGAGCGGTTCTCCAGCATCGTCCTGAACGGTGCGATGCCGTAGTGGTACTCACCGGCAGCGATGGGCGTGTCCAGCGCATCGGCGATGCGGGCCAGGCCAGCGTAGTCCTGGTGGTTGGTAGGGTCTTCCAGCCAATAGAGGTTGTCTTTCTCAAGCTCCCTGCCGATCATGATGGACTGGTTCACGTCCCAACCCTGGTTGATATCTATCATCAGGTCCACATCCGGGCCAACAGCGTCACGCATGACACGCATCCGGGCTAATTCCTTGGCCGGGGAGTCCTCGCCGCCCAGTCGAAACTTCATGGCGCGGTAGCCTTCGTCTACGAGCTTTCGGGCAGTTGTGCCCAGAGCTTCCAGGTCGAAAGTTCGCCAGAGGAAGCCGCTGGCGTAGGTGGGCATTCGATCGCGATATCCGCCCAGGAGCTTGTGGACAGGCTGGCCCAGGGCTTTGCCTTTGATGTCCCACAGCGCCACATCGATTGCTGCCACGGCTCGGGTTACTAAGCCTGCCGGGGCACCCGTTCCACCGATGGTCATCAGCCTCTTTCCGATAGCCTCAACGTTCATGGGGTCGCTGCCAATGGCCTGCTCAGCCAGGGCATACACGGAGTCGTTGAGCGCCTTCAGCATCACATCGCTGACGAACCCTGCGTAGCCGATGCCCTCAATGCCTTCGTCGGTCTTGATGGTCAATGCCACAAACGGCGCTGAGTCTGCGCCACCCGACAACGGCCCAGCGGCACGCGGCACTCTGACTGCTTTGGTTTTGAAGCTGACGATCTTCAACTACCCCTCCGTTTCACACATGCCGGATTTGTCAGTGCCTATCCATCACACTCGCAAAAATCCGTGCTTACTTTCATCGCTGAGAGGCACGGATTTTGCGTTTTGGTCATATGAATGTCCAGAGTCCTATTCGTCGTCCTCTGGCGGTCGCATGGACAGCGGTTTGCCCAGAACCTCCCGGGCGATGATGGCCTGTCGCAGGTTGCCTTTTTTGAGCAGTAATGCTGCCGGGCTTGTATGTGTCCGCCCCATGCTTTGGGGTCTGGTAATCGGCCTAGCGGCGGTAGTAGCCGAAGGTGTCACCGCGATTGTGGGCCCTATGCGAGGAGCCTCAAACGCCTGAGCCGGTTCTTCAACAGTCGCAGGCTCCTCGTGGGATGGCACCACCACCCGTTGTTGCCATGCGTCTACGCTTCGATCATTCTCCTGATACTCGGGTTTAGCTACGACCTCAGGAGGGAGTTCTCGCTCCACAGGGGCGGCTACTTCTTCCGGCGGGGCAGGCGGCCTGTTCGTGCCGGTAGGCGTACTCATCCCACGTTCTATGTTTTCGCGCACCTCGTCCAGGCGCTCTCGCGCCTTTCGGCGTAGCTCCTCAAACCTGCTCTCGCGGTTTCCGCTGGCCATATCCTCACGCTTCCTGGGGAGACCTCATTACGTTGTGGGAGTCGTGCCTGAATCAGGCTCGTTACCCAAACTCTCACGCATGGATGTGTCCGCCTGAACGTTGCGCATTCGGTAGTAGTCCATGATGCCCATGTTCCCTGCGCGGAACGCTTCGGCCATGGCGCGTGGCACCTCTGCCTCAGCTTCCACAACGCGGGCTCGCATCTCCTGAGTACGGGCAACCATCTCCTGTTCCTGGGCCACTGCCATCGCACGTCGTTGCTCGGCACGGGCCTGGGCGATCTGCTTGTCGGCTTCAGCCTGGTCGATTTGTAGTTGCGCGCCGATGTTCCTGCCAACGTCAACGTCTGCGATGTCGATGGACAGGATTTCGAAGGCGGTACCTGCGTCCAAACCGCCATCGAGCACTCGCTTGGATATCTGGTCAGGGTTCTCAAGCACTGATTTGTGTGCATCAGCGGAACCGATGGCTGAGACCGTGCCCTCGCCCACACGAGCCAGGATGGTCTCTTCACCGGCACCACCAACGAGGCGGTCCAGGTTGGCCCGGATAGTGACTCTTGCTATGGCGATGAGCTGAATGCCGTCCTTGGCCACTGCGGATACTCTTGGCGTGTTGATGACCCTGGGGTTGACGCTGGTCTGCACAGCCTGGAGGACGTCACGACCTGCCAGGTCAATTGCCGTGGCTCGTTGCCAGTTCAGGTCGATTGCCGCTTTGTCGGCGGAAATCATTGCGGAGACCACTCGTCCCACGTTACCGCCAGCCAGGTAGTGGGCCTCCATCTCATCGATATCCAGATCAAGGCCAGCCTTGGTGGCGGAGATGAGCGGCTCAACGATGTTGTGGGGATTCACTTTCCTGAGCTTCATGCCTACAAGACTTTGGAGACTCACGGGCACCCCGGCAAAGATAGCGCTGATCCAGAGGCCCACGGGAACGAATATCAGAATGATACCCAGGGTGGGTATCGCAAGGAGCAACACCATCAGGATTACCAGGATTCGTCCAACCCACTGCATAGCTCATCCTCCCATTATTCAAACTAGGTCTGAGGAGCGTTCTCCTCAGTCTGGTCAGGTTCTGGGTCTTCGACGGCTTTCACTACCCGTCGATACTCTTCATCGGCGATGACTTCGATACTTCGGCCCTCCTCGATGAAGCCCCCCTCAGTAACTACGTCCACTCGGTGATTGTCAATACGGGCGACCCCCGCAGGCCGAAGATCGGTCAGGGCGATTCCCCGTGCTCCAACCAATGAAACGTGCGACTCCGAGTGGACGGTGGACTCCACATGTTGCGAGCCGTCAGGTGATTCTTCCAGCCCGGAACCTCGCGCCAATGATGTCTGGAGCGACAGTCCCCGGAAGAGCCGTCTGCGAGGCAAGAATCGCAATATGAGCCACGCGCCTATGATCATGAGGGTGGTAGCGCCTAGTAGCACCAGCGTTGTTCTGAAGAAGTCGCTTGTAGCCGCTCCCTGCCCGACCATGGCTATGAACAAGCCCGTAAAGAACGCAGCTAGCCCTAGGAGGCCAGCCACGCCAAATCCGGGTATCACTAACAACTCAATGGCTATGAGGGCAAGGCCGACGACCACAAGGACAACACCCTCCCAGCCGGTAAGCTCCGCCAGCATGTGCCCCCAGAAGAAGAGGGCCAGAAGCAAGAGTCCTGCCAGGCCAGGAACGCCGAAGCCGGGGCTGGTCAGTTCCGCCAGAAGCCCTAGGAATCCAAGGGATATGAGGATGCCCGCAACGGCCGGATTGGTAATGAAGCGCACCATGCGTTCTGAGAAGCTGAGGTCCACGTTAATCACTGTGGCGCCGGCAAGCCCCTCGGCTTCAAGAAGGGCCTCCAAATCAGCTACTTCACCCTCGGAATATCCCCATTTCAGTGCCTCTATAGACGTGAGCGTCAGGAGTTTGCCTTCTTCTACCAGACCCTCGATAGCAACTTCCTCATCCACCATTGCCTCTGCGATGTCAGCGTCTCTCCCCCGCAACTCGGCAACGGATTTGAAGTCGGTGCGCACGGCGGAGACGACCTTTTCGCTTGCTTTTGTACCAAGTCCGTCCACAGGGGTGGCCGCGCCGATGACGCCGCCCGGTGCGATGTAGATTGTGTTGGCTGCGATAGCGATGAGGGCACTGGCGGAGAATGCTTCACGGTTGACGTAGGCGATGACGGGCACTTCGGCATCGAGCAGGGCGTCCTTGATTGCAAGGGCTGCGTCCAACCTGCCGCCGGGGGTGTTGATGTCCAGGATCACTGCTGCAGCTTGGACATCCTCGGCTTTGCCGATGACGCGTTTGATGTAGGGAGTCATGCCCAGGTCTATCGTGCCGCTCACGGTGGCTACGTAGACTTCCTGGTTGGAGTCTTGACCTAAGACGGGCGTGACTAGGAGGCTCGCCAGTCCAATGACGATGAAAAGTACACCCAGAACACCCCGTGGCCGTGTCATGCGTCCGCCCCCTGTCTGCGGTGTTGGGGAATCGTAGCAAGGGTGGTAGGGCACGTCAACTACGTAGGGCGAGGCTTCCAGCCCGGCCTCTGATGTGTACGGGGGTCGTATGGCGATTGCTACTTGTTATTAAGCCTTCGCGTAGGCAGATGCGCCTAAGGCCCCAGATTGACGCTCATAGTCGCCACTGCTACCATAACTACATCGACCTATTCGGCTGCTATTCCTCCTTGCGTGTTGCGAGGCTTTGTGTGGAATTGGAAGTCGAGGCAAGGGAGCGACACTTTGGCATTTGCAACAGCACTGAAATGTAGGGAGTGTGGGCGAGAATATCCCACCGACCCGCTCAACGTATGTGAGTTCTGCTTTGGCCCTCTGGAAGTCAAGTACGACTACGAGGCCATCGGCAAAACTATCAGCCGAGATAGAATTCAAAACGGCCCACTTACCATGTGGAGATATGAAGACCTGCTTCCCGTGGACGCGGCCAACGCCGTAGACCTCCAGACAGGCTTCACCCCCCTCATTAAGGCAACAAACCTGGGCCGCGTCCTGGGCCTTGACCACCTGTACATCAAAAACGATGCGGTGAACCCTACCAACTCCTTCAAGGATCGCGTTGTATCCGTAGCAGCCACCAAAGCAATGGAATACGAGTTCAAGACCCTGGCGTGCGCGTCTACTGGAAACCTGGCAGGCAGCGTCGCGGCCCATGCAGCCAAAGCGGGCATGAGTTCCTACATCTTCATCCCATCAGACCTGGAACGCGGCAAGGTTGTAGGAGCGGCCATCTACGGACCCACGGTGGTGGCGATTGACGGCAGCTACGACGATGTGAACCGGCTCTGTAGTGAGTTGGCGGACACGTACCCCTGGGCTTTTGTGAACATCAACATGCGGCCGTACTACGCCGAGGGCAGCAAGACCCTGGGCTATGAAGTCGCAGAGCAGCTTGGCTGGCAGGCTCCCGCTCACTGCGTAGTGCCTTCAGCATCAGGTTCGATGTTCACCAAGATTTGGAAGGGTCTGAACGAGTTTGAAGACCTTGGCCTCATCCCCAAAGTGAACACACACATGCACATGACTCAGGCCGAAGGGTGCTCGCCCATCGCAGCAGCATACGAAGCTGGCACCACTCGCGTCCGCCCGGTCAAACCGAACACGATTGCGAAGTCGCTGGCCATCGGCAACCCTGCAGACGGCTACTACTCGCTTAAGGTCATTGAAGATTCACATGGCGATGCCACGATAGTCCCTGAGGAAGAAGTAGTGGAAGGCATTAAGTTGCTGGCGGAGAACGAAGGCATCTTCACGGAGACCGCCGGCGGAGTGGTCATCTCGGGCTTGAAGCGACTGGTAGAGCGCGGTGCCATCAAACGAGACGAGGTCACTGTGGCCTACATCACGGGCAATGGACTGAAGACGATTGAGGCTGTGGAAGAGCTTGTTAAACCCGTACACATCAGCCCCACCATGGCTGCGTTCCATGAGCAGATCCCCAATCCGTAAGCTGTTGATTGTGAGAGTGTAGCGACATGGCAAAACTCAGAGTCACGTTTACCTTTGTCGGAGTACAGGTTCAGGAACCGGTCATCTGGCAACTCAGCCAGAAGTTCGCGGTGAAGACCAACATCCGTCGAGCGGACATCAAAGACGACATCGGTTGGGTTACCCTTGAGTTGGAAGGCGAAGAGGAAGTCCTCAACCAGGGCATAGAATGGGTACGCTCCACGGGCACTGAAGTGGAGCTGGTCACCGGGGACGTCATAGGATAGGCCCCGAAAATTTGAGCAGCACAAGCGGAGAAATTCCCTCCGCACACAAGAACAACAGGAGGACACACACATGGCCATCACGGTAAGGATTCCGGCACCTCTTCGGAAGGTGACCAGCAACAAGGATCGAGTAGAGGTGGATGCGGAAAACCTGGCGGACATGGTGGAGGCCATGGAAGAGCAGTACCCCGGCATCAAGGAGCGCTTGTTGGATGAGTCCGGCGAGCTTCGGCACTTCGTGAACATCTACGTGAACGGAGAGGACGTCCAGTTCCTTCAGGGTCTGGAGACGCCCATCGCCGGTTCAGATGAGGTCAGCATTGTCCCTGCCGTCGCAGGCGGGGTGGCCTAGCCACCAGTTCGTGCCCTGGACCCAAGTTTCCCTGACGGTCTAACAACTTTGAATACTAGCAGCCGCTTACC
>JAPYRQ010000097.1 GCA_029936935.1 Dehalococcoidia bacterium
GGCCAACCCGAAGGTCGCCGAGGTGTTGTGGCCCATCGCACCACCAAGAGTGATGTCTCGATTCTCGTTTCCGGTATAGTCCCGCCAGTGCTTTCCCGACGTTCCGTTGACACTAACTATTGCGTTACCTCGATAAGGCTCAAACGCCTTAAAAACATCTTCTGCATTAATCATTACTGTTCCTTTTTTTGAATTGTAAGCAAAGCACCGTGGCTATGTTGTTGTCGTTCGTCGAGCAGCCCTTAAGGTGTCGTGCGTATCGCGCTTCCCACGTCAACGATCAACGCATGACACCGTTTTCATTAGCAGCTGTCATGCAAATTTCATCGGCCGAAATTCCAGCTACTTCCATACTGATTGGTAAGCCGGACATGCAAAACTAGCGGTTGAAGCCGTGGTACTCGTCGCCGATTAGGACCACAACTGGCCGTCGAGTCTTCTTCGCTTCTTCAAATGCCGATGAGATTCTATTGCCATCCTCGTCATGCTCAACCAGGAAATACTTGATTCCAAAGGCGTGCAGGAAGGGCTCAGTGTAAACTGCTGCTGTGTCCGGAGTAATCCCACGGCGTGTCCACCCTCTGTAGCCAACCACCATTACCAGAGGGAAGCCGGCGTCCAATGCCATACCTCGTATGGAGTCGCCAGATTCCATCATGCCGGTGTTCTGAATTAGCACAACAGGAGTTCTGCCTGCTACGTTGAGTCCCAGGGCCACACCCACGGACTCGCCTTCTCGGGAAACTGGAACGATGTCCAGCCAGTCCTCTCGGGCCATGAGCTCATAGAGGTAATTCGTCTCACTATCGGGAATCGTTATGATGTGTGTGACGCCGTTCTTCTTGAACTCTTCAATCATGGTCTCAGGTCTTAGCACCTGCAGCTGCTGTTCAACCATCCGCTAAACTCCTTCTTTATTTTGATAATGGGCTCAGGACGTGGAGTTAAGCAGGTCGTCCTCTAACTCTGTTAGCTCCTAATTGCGGCCCATTATATGAACGGCGGAGGGAACGGTCAATGTGGCGGGCCGAGTAACTTCGATATCCACTATAATCGTCAGCCTAAATCCCCACACCCTTTGCCCTCTATACAAAATTAAAAGCTTTTGGTTGCCCAGGCTTTGATCAGATGGTGGGCGATGGCTATGGGCTGCGGGAGAGTCAGGATCTCGCTTTTGCCATCCAGGGCCTTTAGCACCTCGTCACGCTCGAACCACTGAACGTCAGTCATCTCCTCGTTGTCCATGTTGATCTTCTTGGTTGCCGCTTCCACGATACAGCCAATCATCAGAGACGATGGAAAGGGCCACGGCTGCGACGAGTGGTAACGAACATTCTTTACCTTGATGCCTGCCTCCTCCATAACCTCCCTGGCTACCGCCTCTTCTATGTTTTCACCCTGGTCCATGAAGCCCGCCAACGCAGAGTACGTCCTCATGCGAGCAAGCCGCCCACGGGACTGCCCTAGAAGGCAACGGTCGTTCTCAACATCAGCCACCAGCATTATGACCACGGGGTCGGTCCGGGGGAAGTGCGAAGCGTTGCACTGCGGACACTTACGTACCTGCCCGCCTCGTCCCTTTTCTGATTCGTGCCCGCACACGGAGCAGAACCAATGACGCTTGTGCCAGTCTAGCTGCGCCCTAGCCTGGGCTATGATGCCGGCTTCCTCCCCAGGCAGCATTGTTCCTGCCGACCGACAATCCTGAAACGTGAAACTCTCGTTCTGCTGTAAGTGACTTTCCGCGTCACTGTTGGCCGACACGTCGACCACAAAGTGCGCTTTGCCATCCAACATTCCCAGTAGAATGGGGTCCAAGTCTCCACCAAGCTGAGTCAGGGCGTCCAAGGTGACCCAACCCAAGCGCGGACTGGTATCACCGGATATCAGCACGTTCAGATCATGCATTGGCAAAAACCGACTGGTTGGGTCTACCGCCCTATCGCTGATCCACTGCTCGTCCCTCCTTTCGGCCTCGCCTCTGTCCAGCGGGTTGCCTGCGAATATGTGCTGATAACTCAATTGTCTGCTCTCCTTCTTCGTATCGATGTTAATGGACGGCACTAAACCGGAACGAAATTACCGGCCCAGGGCCTTCTTTCCTGCCTCAAGTGTTTCGATGATGCTGTCGACGTCGAAGACACAGCCGCCCCACGTCCCGCCCGACGCATTCTGCAACGCCGCCCATAGTCTGGAATCATCTGGCAATTGAGGATGGGCCTTTATGTTGCCTTGCATCTGGCGTCGCGCCAACTCCTCACTACCCCAGTCTACGCCCTTATGTTGGCCGTCCTCCCCCACAAGATCAATTGTCCCTTCCAAATTCAAACAGTCCACGGCGATCTCAATCAGGTCTCCGTCGCGCAGCTTACCAATCGGGCCACCTGCTAAGGCTTCCGGTCCAACGTGACCAATGCAGGCACCCGTCGAAACGCCAGAGAAGCGAGCGTCGGTTATGAGCGCAACCTCTTTGCCAAAATCGAGGTACTTCAGCGCAACTGTGACTTGCAACACCTCTTCCATGCCCGTGCCCATGGGGCCGCCGCAGGTCATCACCATAATGTCGCCAGCCTTCACCTTCTTAGCCTCGTCACGACTCTTGATCGCCGAGATAGCCTCGCGCTCTGACGTAAAGACGCGAGCTGGGCCTACCTTCCTGTACACACCATCGTCATCGACCACGGTGGGGTCTATGGCTGTACTCTTAATGACGGACCCTTCCGGCGCGATGTTACCAGAGGGGAAAGTCACCGTGCTGGTTAGGCCCTTGGCCTTGGCTCGGTCCGGTGTCATTATGATGTCGTCTGGGTCAGTGCCGCGCTCCTCCGTGAGGAAGTGCCTGACCTGTTGCCGTCTCTCTGAGTCCTCCCACCAGTCCAGGTTTTCCCCCAGAGTCTGGCCTGTAGCGGTCAGCACCGACGTATCCAACAGGCCCATTCGACGCAGGTGCAGCATTACCTCCGGTACCCCACCAGCAGCATAGACCTCAACCGTAGGATAGCCCACAGGTCCGTTGGGCAGCACGTCAACGATTCGTGGTGTCTCCCTATTTATGGCGCTCCAATCATCCACCGTCATGCGCCTGCGTCCAGCGGCGTGGGCAATGGCTGGAGTGTGCAGCAACAGGTTTGTTGAACCGCCACAGGCAGCATGCACAACCATGGAATTTCTGAAGGCGGCATCTGTCAGGATATCCTGCGATGTGGTGCCGCGCTTTTCGGTCAGCAGCAGCGCTTTTGCGGACCTTCGCGCGATGTCCAGCCAAGCAGGGCTACCAGAGGGAGACAGTGCTGAGTGGGTTATGGCCAGCCCCAGAGCCTCGGACACGACCTGAGATGTGCCGGCAGTGCCCAGAAACTGGCAGCCGCCACCGGGTGAGGCACAAGTCTTGCACCCCATCTCCTGGGCGTATTCCAGCGTCACCTCTCCCT
>JAPYRQ010000043.1 GCA_029936935.1 Dehalococcoidia bacterium
GGTTGAGCTTGATGAGCACGGAGTTGGCAGCAGCCGTGTCTATGCCCTTCTGGATGCGCTGTGTGTTCGTCGTCAGGAGGTCGTCGCCCACGATCTGGATCTTGTCGCCCAGACGGGCCGTCATGGCAGACCAGCCCTCCCAGTCATCTTCCGCCATACCATCTTCGATGCTGATAATGGGGAAGTCGGCGCAGAGACCTGCCCAGAACCCCACCATCTCTTCTGACGATAGGGATGCCCCTTCGCGGGTCAGCACGTACTTGCCGTCCTCATAGAGTTCTGAAGCGGCAGGGTCGAGCGCAAGGAACACATCTACGCCAGGTTTGTAGCCCGCCACAGCGATTGCTTCATGCACCACTTCAAGGGCCTGACGGTTGGTTAACGAAGACGGCGCGAATCCGCCTTCATCGCCTACAGTCGTTCCATGGCCGCCCTTGCTCAAGAGCTTCTTCAATGCCTGGTAAATCTCGGCTCCTGCACGCAGGGCTTCCGGAAAGCTGCTAAGGCCTGCTGGTACAACCATAAACTCCTGGATGTCCGTAGAGTCTTGGGCGTGCTTGCCGCCGTTCAGGATATTCAACATCGGGACGGGCAATGTGTTGCCGGTTCCCAGGTGCTTGTAGAGTGGAACGCCTTTGGAGGCAGCGGCTGCGTGGGCAACGGCCAGTGAAACGCCCAAGATGGCATTCGCGCCCATCACAGATTTGTCCGGCGTGCCATCCACCTCACGCATGCGGTTATCGATAGCCGCCTGATCGAAGGGTGAAAGCCCTTTAACAGCGTCTGCAAGTTGCTTGTTCACATTGGCTACAGCTTTGCTGACCCCGGTGCCGCCAAAGCGTGACTTATCGCCGTCACGAAGCTCTACAGCCTCGTACCGACCTGTGCTGGCGCCGGAGGGCACCCCAGCGCTGCCGAATGCGCCGTCCGACAACCGAACGTCCACCTCCACGGTGGGGTTGCCACGGGAATCCAGAATCTCCCGCCCTTTGACTTCTACTATCGTGGCCGATGCCGTCATGCAAAACTCCGACTTATCGTTAGCGTTATCGCGCCTTTGCGTACTCCAGCGCCTTCTCTACTGCTTCAAGCGGGCTTTCCGCTTTATCGATGGTGGTGTCCACTTTGCCATCGATGGTGAACTGCCAGGTGTTCAGCCCCACGATCGGTGTGCCGTCGCCCAGCCCGTGGCCTATCTCAGACAGCGTGCCGTACGCACCGTCAATCGCGATGATGGCCCCGCCGGCCCTCGCTACAATGGCGTTCCGTGCATAGCCAAGGCCAGTGGGAATCGCGATGTCGACGTACTGGTTGGCGTCCGCTGCACTGTTGCCGGGCATGATGCCTATGGTGGTGCCCCCACCCTCTTTAGCGCCCTTGCAGACAGCCTCCATGACACCCCTGAGTCCGCCACACAGGACTATGGCTCCGCGCTTGGCCAGCTCAAGGCCGACCTCATAGGCGACGTCCAAGTCCTTTTGGGCGGCATTGCTGCCACCGATGACAGAGATGATGATAGGTCGTTGGTTCATTTGCGCCGCAATGATACCATTCGCTCACGCCGAGGCCAATGTCATTTATCGGCCAATTTTGACGTGGAACCGCATTGGATATCCTTGCTCCAGCGTCTGGGGGTGTGATACGCTCAAGGAGTAACAACTGAATCAAGTTCCGGGTGGTCCACCCTTCCTAGATAGGGAGGGAGCCTTTAAGAACAGCCCAGAGAGGCTGGCAAGGCGCTCCACACCAGATGACTGTACCGCAGTGATGCTGCATAGACAGTCGCGGTTTCCATGGAGCCTCTTGCCAGAATGGGTAAGAGGTTTTTTTAATGCCTCTTTCTCCTCTGAGCAGGGACGCAAGAAAAGGACAGAAGATGGCGCAACAGGAAAAGTCCATCATGACCGGCCAGGAGATGCGCAGGGCGTTGACCAGAATCGCCCACGAGATCCTGGAGCACAACGGCGGGGCAAAGGAGTTGGTACTGCTGGGCGTGAGAACCAGAGGCGTTCCCATAGCGCGACGACTTGCCGACCTGATTGAATCGTTTGAAGGTGAGACCGTCTCTGTAGGCACATTGGACATCACCCTCTACCGTGACGATGTCCACTTGCGCGGCCCCCTGGCGCTGGAAGCTACCGAACTGCCGGTGCCCGTTGGCGGACTCCGGGTGGTGCTCGTCGACGACGTGCTGTTCACTGGCCGAACCGCCAGAGCGGCGATAGACGCCGTCATCGACCTGGGGCGGCCAAAGAACATCCAGCTTGCAGCGCTCATCGACCGCGGACACAGGGAGCTGCCCATACGGGCTGATTATGTAGGTAAGAACATTCCCAGCGCGCTATCAGAGGATATCCAGGTACGGGTGGCTGAGACCGACGGCAAAGATGAAGTCGTCATTCTGCCGGACACGGCAAGCCCACAGACGACATCGGAGGTTGAGAGGTAAATCATGGCAACTACAAAAGTCGCCCAAGAAGAACCACTGACTGCCACGGCAGAAGCTGAGGCATCGCCTCCGCCGGTTCCCACATCTCCCTGGCAACACCGCCACCTGCTTGATCTGGACGATGTCAGCACCGACGAGATCGCCACGGTCCTGCAATCTGCTAGCGCGATGAAGGCTATCGTCCAACGGGACGTCAAAAAGGTCCCTACCCTCAGGGGTCGCACCATCGTCACTCTGTTTTACGAAGCCAGCACCCGCACTCGCGTGTCCTTTGAAGCTGCGGGCAAGCTCCTATCAGCCGATGTCATCAACCTCTCTGCAAGCGGAAGCAGCGCAGAGAAGGGCGAATCGCTGCTGGACACGATACTGACGCTTCAGGCAACCGCCGCAGACCTGCTGGTTATACGCCACGGTCACTCCGGCGCGCCGTACTTCGCAGCACGGAACCTGACGCGCACCGCCGTCATCAACGCCGGAGACGGCGCCCACGCCCATCCAACGCAAGCACTGCTCGACCTCTTCACCATGCAGGAGCATCTTGGGAGCCTTAAAGGTCGCAAGGTATTGATCGTCGGCGACATCTCGCACAGTCGGGTAGTACGCTCAGACCTCTGGGGACTCTGCAAAGTGGGAGCGATTCCTGTTCTCTGCGGCCCACCGACACTTATGCCCTGGGATTTGCTCAAGGGACGGACGGAGACGCCGGGCCACCCCTTCGCCTCGGTGCAGGTTGAACAGGACATCGAAGAGGCGATGCGCGACGCAGACATCGTCATGCCCCTGCGCATCCAGAAGGAACGTCAGGACGCGGGTCTGCTGCCAAGCCTTCGCGAGTACGCACAACAGTGGCAGGTCAATATCGAACGGCTTGATCGACTGGCCCCCAACGCGCTGGTCATGCACCCTGGCCCCATGAACGAAGGGGTTGAGATAAGCCCGGAGGTAGCACACGGGCTCCAGTCCGCGGTTGAGACACAGGTAACAAATGGTCTGGCAGTGCGTATGGCGCTCCTGCTCCTTCTAGCTACACCCCAGGGAGGACTGAATGGCTGATTCAACGCTCATCAAAGGTGGCCGAGTAATCGACCCGTCCCAGGGTCTGGACGCTATCGGCGATGTG
This sequence comes from Dehalococcoidia bacterium, assembly GCA_029936935.1. Classification (GTDB taxonomy): domain Bacteria; phylum Chloroflexota; class Dehalococcoidia; order Lucifugimonadales; family UBA1127; genus UBA1127. The sequence continues at coordinate 3,570 of JAPYRQ010000043.1, forward strand.
CTTATAACTGACGGAGTCGTGGTGTCTGCAGGGGCTAAAGTAAACGATGCACCGAAAGACTGTAAGGTCATCGACGCCACAGGTCTTGTGGTCACACCGGGATTCATTGACCTGCATGTGCACCTGCGGGAGCCTGGCCAGGAAGACAAGGAGACAGTGGCCACGGGCACTCTTGCCGCTGTCCGCGGAGGCTTCACCACTATCTGCGCCATGCCCAACACCGAGCCACCGATGGACAACGCTGCGGTCATCCGACAGGTTTTGGACGCTGCGAAACAGACTGGACTGGCTCGTGTGCTCCCTATCGGCTGTGCTACACGAGGTCGCAAGGGCAAGGAACTAGCTGACATGGCCGAGCTTGCAGCGGCAGGCGCGATTGGGTTCAGCGACGACGGCTCACCGATAGCTGACCCGGGTCTAATGCGCAACGCCCTCAGCTACAGCACCACCACCGGGCTGCCGGTCATCAACCACTGCGAAGAACCATCGCTGGCCAAGGACGGCGTCCTCCACGAAGGTTGGGTGGCGAGTCGATTGGGTCTCCCAGGCCAACCCGCAGCAGCCGAAGAGAACATGGTTGCGCGGGACATTGAGCTTGTCGCCCTCACAGGCGGTCGGTTGCACGTGGCTCACATTAGTACGGCTGGAACGCTGGAACTGGTACGACGCGCCAAAGAGCGTGGCCTTCCTGTAACGGCGGAAGTCACGCCACACCACCTGATACTCACTGAAGAGTGGGCGCTGGGAACTATCGAAGAGGGAGCCGGTGAACTCACCGCACCTGACAAGTTCGCACCCCTCACCAACGCGGCTTACGACACTCGCGCCAAGGTAAACCCGCCACTGCGCACCGAAGACGACACCGAAGCACTGGCGGCCGGGTTACGCGACGGCATCATCGACGCCATTGCCACCGACCACGCGCCTCACACCTCGACGGACAAAGCTTGCACCATGCAAGAAGCGGCTTTCGGCATCTCCGGGTTGGAAACCGCCTTCGGGATGGTCAACTCGTTGGTGGATCGGGGCGACATCGATCTGCCAACGGCTATCGAACGACTGACAGCGGGGCCGGCGCGGGTGCTCGGTGAGGCATACCAGCCCTGGATCGGCACGTTGAAGCCTGGCGCTTCCGGCGACGTCACGGTGCTGGACCCCGACACCGAGTGGGTGGTGGACAGTGCAACGTTCGCATCGAAGGGTCGCAACACCCCCGTGGACGGCATCACCCTCAAGGGACTGGTTATGAAGACCATCGTGGGTGGACGGCTGGTACATGAAGCAGCGAAGGCCAATGCATGAAACCTAACCCAACTCTGATAGGCGGAGACGCCATTGCCATCACCCTCTTTGTGCTACTGGGTCTCAGCAGCCATGAAGGGATAGACGTGACGGGTTGGGCACGGAACGCCATACCGCTCACCCTATCCTGGTTGGTAGTTGGCGGCGCGCTGGGGGTATTCCGGCGTGAGGTCGCCAGCAACCTGACAACCGTTCTACAACGGGTGGCAATCGCGTGGCCCATCGCAGCGGTAATCGGCGTTGTGGCGCGATATATGGTGGTAGGCCACGGCCTGGAAATTTCCTTCATCATCGTAACCATACTCACCAACCTGGTGATACTTCTGGCCTGGCGGACGGCCTATGCCCTCGCCCGACGCACCAAGCGGCAGGAGGCCAGTTCATGACGGAGCCAGCCTACCTGGTCCTTGAGGACGGCACGATCTACGAGGGTGAGTCCTTCGGCGCGACCATCGCCTCCTATGGCGAGGTGGTGTTCACCACCTCTATGACCGGCTACCAGGAGATGCTGACAGACCCATCGTTTGCCGGGCAGATCGTGGTGCCTACCTACCCGTTGCAGGGCAACTACGGCGTCAACTCCGGCGATGTGGAGTCGCGGCAAATACAAGTGGCAGGCTTCGTTGTACGAGGCCACTCGCCGACCCCAAGCCACGCACTCAGCGAACAGACGTTGCACGAATACCTGGCATCGCAGGATGTGCCCGGCATCAGCGGCATAGACACACGAGCACTGACGCGTCGACTGCGCCTACAGGGCGTCATGATGGGCGCAGTGGCCGTTGGGATATCGCCACAGGAAGCCCTGACTCAGCTGCAACGCGGCCCGCAGTACGGCACCACAGACTTCGTTCAGCAGGTCACAGCGGAATCGATCTACCTCTGGGACGGTGCTGCCAAGCCCCTTGATCCTCAGCGTGAGACCGGCGTGAAGAAGCGCATCGTGGTGACCGACTACGGGGTGAAGTACAACATCCTGCGCATCCTGGAGCGGAACGGCTTTGAGGTCATTGTCGCCCCTGCGAGTGCGACGGCTGAAGACGTGCTTGCATTGCAACCAGACGGCGTGCTGCTATCACCAGGCCCCGGCGACCCCGTCCATCTGGACTACGGCGTAGCAACCGCCAAAGGACTTATCGGCCGTGTGCCAATCATGGGCATATGCCTGGGTCATCAGGTGCTGGCCAGGGCGATGGGCGCGAACACGTACAAGCTCAAGTTCGGACATCGCGGAGCCAACCACCCGGTCAAGGAGCTACGAACCGGCAAGGTGCACATCACCGCGCAGAACCACGGGTACGCTGTGGACGCCGATGGCCTGCCGTCAGACCTTGAAGTCAGCCACGTGAATCTGAACGATGGCACAGTGGAGGGCCTGCGGCACAAGTCGTACCCCATCCTGACCATCCAGTACCACTCTGAGGCGTCACCCGGCCCCCGCGACAACGAGTACATCTTTGGTGAATTTATGGAGATGATTACATCCAATGCCTAACACCCCCAAGAAAGTCCTTGTCATCGGCAGCGGGCCTATCGTGATAGGTCAGGCGGCGGAGTTCGATTATGCCGGAACGCAGGCGTGCAAAGCCCTTCGCGAGGAGGGTGTCACCACTGTATTGGTGAACTCCAACCCGGCCACCATCATGACTGACGAAGAAATCGCCGACGTCATCTACATCGAGCCGCTGACACCGGAGTCGCTGGAGCGCATTATCGCGCAGGAGAAGCCGGACGGCATCCTGCCAACGTTGGGTGGGCAAACGGGCCTCAATCTTGCTGTGCAACTCGCAGACCTTGGAATCCTGGACAAGTACAATGTCAGGCTTCTTGGCACACCGCTGGAAGCCATCCGCAACGCAGAGGACCGTGACCTCTTTAGCCAGCTTCTAAAGAAGATCGACGAGCCAATGGCCCCCAGTGGAACCGTCACCACCATGGAAGAAGCCAGAGCAGTGAAGGCCGAATTGGGTCTACCGCTAGTGGTCAGGCCTGCCTACACCCTGGGCGGCACCGGGGGCGGCGTAGTCAGGACGGAAGATGAGTTTGAGGAAGGTGTCCGAGTAGGCATCGCCGCCAGCCCCATCAACCAGGTGCTGCTGGAACGCAGTCTTGAGGGATGGAAGGAAATCGAATATGAAGTAATGCGGGACGCCAACGATACGTGCATCACGGTCTGCAACATGGAGAACCTTGACCCCATGGGCGTCCATACCGGCGACAGCATCGTAGTGGCACCCTCGCAGACGCTGAACGACAAAGAATACCAACTGCTCCGCACCGCCAGCCTCAAGATCATCCGAGAGCTGGGCATTGAGGGCGGATGCAACGTGCAACTCTGTCTGGCTCCCAATCCGGACGTGGCCGCTTCCCTTCCGGAGTCGGCACGCCCCAAGAGCAACCTTGAGTACTACGTCATCGAAGTGAACCCACGCGTAAGTAGATCGTCGGCACTGGCGTCGAAAGCCACCGGCTACCCCATCGCGAAGGTCGCTGCCAAGATTGCCGTGGGCAAACGCCTCGACGAGATACCGAACGCCGTGACGCAGAAGACGATGGCCGCTTTCGAACCCGCGCTGGACTACTGCGTGGTCAAGATCCCCCGCTGGCCCTTCGATAAGTTTCCCGCCGGCGACCGCGAGATCAACACACAGATGAAGGCCACAGGCGAGGTCATGGCTATCGACCGCTCCTTCGAGGCTGCGCTACAGAAGGCCGTTCGCTCCCTTGAGCAGGGAAGCCAATCGCTGTTGTGGGAGGCTCCTGAGTGGCGCGATGAGAAGGACTGGCGCAAGCTCCCACTGTTCCCCGCCACTGACCAACGCATCTGGGCCCTGATGGCTGCGCTGCGAAGAGGGGCATCGATAGAAGAACTTCTGGCACACACCCATGTGGACAAGTGGTTCCTCCGCGCCATGGAGCGCATCATTGAGATGGAGCATTTCCTACTGGAAGAAGACCAGCCGGATCGCAAACTCATATGGGACGCCAAGCGCCTGGGCTTTTCCGATGTGCAGATAGCCTCTTTCGGTATCGCTGAAGGGCTGCCGGAGCGTGTGCGTGCCCTGCGCCTGTCTATGGGCATCAAACCCGTCTATAAGATGGTGGACACCTGCGCAGCCGAGTTTGAGGCGGTCACTCCCTACTACTACAGCACCTATGAGCAGGAGAACGAAGCCCTTCCGTTGCCGGGTAAGAAGGCTCTGGTCATAGGCAGCGGCCCCATCCGCATCGGCCAGGGTATCGAGTTCGATTACTGCTCGGTTCACGCCGCCTGGGCGCTTCAGGAAGACGGCCTCAGCAGCATCATGGTGAACTCCAACCCGGAGACCGTCTCAACCGACTTCGATACCAGCAACCGACTCTATTTCGAGCCCCTGGACTCTGAGAGTGTCCGCGATGTCATTGAGAACGAAACGGGTGGCGACACTAACGTCGAAGCACCGGCATCGGTGGTGCAATTCGGCGGGCAGACCGCCATCAACCTCTCCCAATCCCTGGATCAGGTAGGGCTGCCCATCCTCGGTTCCACTGCGGCGGCCATCGACACCGCTTCCGATCGCAGGAAGTTCGAGTCGTTCATGGCGGGCATCGGCGTTCCCCAACCACCAGGCGCAGCCATCGTCACCGTGGAAGAAGCGTTGCAGGTAGCAGAGGTCATCGGCTACCCCGTAATCGTCCGCCCAAGCTACGTCCTTGGAGGCCGCGGCATGGAGGTGGTCTACGGGTCGAAAGACCTGGCACGGTACATGCAGGCAGGCATAGATGCCAGCCCCGATAAGCCAGTTCTGGTGGACAAGTACTTTGAAGGCAAAGAGTGTGAGATAGACGCTGTCTGCGATGGCGAGACGGTGGTCATCCCCGGCATCATGGAGCACGTGGAGCGTGCAGGCGTCCACAGTGGTGACTCCATGGCCATCTACCCCGGCGTCACGCTGACTGATGATGAAGTTGACCTGATTACCGAGTACACGATCCGCATTGCACGGAACATGGGTGTCAAAGGGCTCATGAACATCCAGTTTGTCGTCATGGGCGGCGGCTACTACAGGAGCCCGGCCAGTCCCGGCGACGAGCACCCCGCCGATGTGTATGTGCTTGAGGTGAACCCAAGGGCGAGTCGCACGATTCCATTCATCAGCAAGGTCACCGGCGTTCCGATGGTCAGACTCGCCACCAAGGTGATGCTTGGCCACACGCTCAAAGAGATGGGCTACGAGACAGGCCTGTGGCCCAAGCAGCCGCTGATCGCCGTCAAAGCCCCCGTCTTCTCCATGTCCAAGCTGGCAGGGGTGGATACGCACCTTGGGCCTGAAATGAAGTCGACAGGCGAGGTTATGGGCGTGGACTATGAGTACTCGGCGGCGATGGCCAAGGCGCTCATCGCCTCGAACATGTTGTTGAAGCCTGGCGGCGCGGTGCTCCTCAGCATCTCCGACAAGGACAAAGAGGATGCTACGGCACTCATAAAGGCGCTGGTTAACACGGGCCACAAGCTCTATGCCACTGAAGGCACGGCGGCTTACATGCGGATCCTTGGCGTGACTGACGTCACTGTGGTCTCAAAGCTTCTGGAAGGCAGTCCGAACGTAGTGGATGTTGTGCAACAGGGACTGGTGGACGTTGTGATCAACACGCTGTCCGGCGGACAGGAGCAGCCCATGCGTGATGGTTTCTACATCCGAAGGGCAGCTGTGGAGCGCCGGATACCCTGCTTCACATCGCTGGACACGGCGCGCACCGCGCTGGAAGTGCTTAGCGGTGGCGGGGTGCAGTACACCATCCAACCGCTCCAGGACTACTTGGAGAAGACGAAAGCTTAAGTTTCTATCGAGTAGATGACCTCATAGACTTTGACGTCCATTGTCGCTTTGCCTGAACTCAGCAGCGACATGAACGCAGCGCCAGACTTGGTTACGTCGTCACTCGCCATGCAGGCGAAGTGGTCCTCAAGGGACTTCCACTGGATGTACTGCATGAGCCTGGCGCCATCATCGCTTCGGTGCAGGCTCAGCGAGGCGAACACCGGCGAAAACCCCTGCATCATCGACATCACCGAAGATTGATCGTCCGGTTCAGTCCCAACCTCAACCACTACGGTTGTCACATCGTTTTCCGTGCTGATTGTAGCCATGTGCAATCCCTTCCCTCATGAAAACAAGCCCGCCCCAGCATGTGGAGCGGACTTGTTTGTTTCCCTCAGGAATATAGGAGCAGGCTGAATCCTGCTAGTTCTTGGTGGCGACCACCGTTAGCCAGTTCCGGGGCACATCCTTGAGCTGAAGCTCTTCAAAAGCCAATCGTGCACCGTTCTGCAGCGACTCTGATCCCAGACTCAGCGGTACACCCGGCATGGCACCTTCAATGAAGGCCTCATATTGGCTGATAGCCAGGAACCCATCAAGGTCCATTGGAGCCGGGCACATATCCTTTCGCTCTATGGTGAAGCCGCTTCGCGTAAGGAGGTCTTCATACTCTTCCACTGTGAGCTGAACCCGCGCCGCAACCTTCTCAACGTCACGGGAGGGCAGCATGTCATGGTTCTTCTTGAGCGATCGGATGGACTTGGACATCCATCGGCGGTAGAACTGCTCCGACTCTTCAGGAATGGCACCGTTGAAGAAGGTGGTGTTGAACGCGAACGTTCCGCCAGGTCGAAGAGTGGTGGCGACCTCGCCCATCAACTCCGTCTTGTCAGGAACCATGTGGATACCGTTGCAGAACACAACTCCGTCCACTCGCTCCTTCACAATTTCAGAAAGCTGTTCGGCGCGGCTGTGGATAAGCTCCAATGCCACATCCTTAAAGGAACTGAGCTGCGCCATCGCCTCGCGTATGGCCGTAGCTGAATAATCGATACCGATGACGAGGCTTTCCTTCGCGCCCCTTAGCTTCTCAAGAATGAGCCGCGTGACGGCGCCGGTTCCACACGCCAGGTCGACAACTCGCTGGCCAGGGTGGAAATCCACCATCTCTACCAGTTGCTTGTTGACCACCTGGTAGAACCCCTGGGATGCGAAGGGCCTATATGAGAACTCGGATTCAGTTATATCATTTTCCTCAAGCTTCATAAGTACGCCTCGTATTTCTGAGTCGCATGTGGCGATGAGTATACCAAGAAACTTTCCCGCTCATCTATATCATTGTAATCATATTTCAAGCGAAACGATAGTAACTTGCGTTGACAGCCTGAGAGCGCACTCCGTACACTTGTGTGGCCGCAGGTATTCAAGTAGCTCTTCTTTTGCAGTGTTTGGTTGAATGGAGCAGCTTTGACGATTGATAACGGTTCCCATAGAGCCAGGATTCACATCACAACGGGTAGCTCCATTACCGTTGGACTTGTGATCTTCCTCTTCGGCATATTCCTTATCACGCCGGTAGCATCGTGGCTGCTGAGCGCTTTTGGTTGGGTGTCCATGATTACCGGCGCCGTCATCTTTTCCGCAGGGATATGGACCGCAGTACGGAGCAGAGCATGACCTCGCCTGCACCTAAATCAGGTTCCGGGACAAATCACCGCTCACTGTTGGCGCGTATCGAAGTCAAGCTTGAAACACCCCGGGAATATCGTGGCTCTGAGATTATTGGTGACCTGAGGGGTGTGGCAGAAACGTTGTTCTATCCATTCAAGTTCGTTGGTTTTTGGGATGGTCATACCGGTAACCACCTCTGCCCAATGAAAGAAGCCGGGAAAGATTGCCCCCACGGTGAAGACGCGGCGGCGAAGTCTGCATATGCAGTGACAATTGAAGACGAATTAGCGGGAGAGTTGGAAGTGGTGTTTCCACACGCCGACCTCACCGTTTATCTTGGGTAGCGGTATCAGGGGACGAGGCCCACGGGTCCACTCAGCCCAGACCCTGCGATTCCCAAAATTCCTATGCTATAATTTAAGCTAACCCACAAGCGAGGAAGCCTTGAAAGTTACACGAGAAGAAGAAGCCCAGCGTCAAACTGTGCTCAATATCGAGATGGAAGAGCCTGATTTGGAGAGCTATCTCCAACGGGCATACCAGCGAGTTGGGCAGAAGGTGAAAGTCCCGGGATTCCGGCCGGGTAAAGCACCACGCGCGGTTGTAGAGCGCATGGTGGGACGGGAATCGCTCCTTCAGGAAGCCCTGGAATTCATGATTCCAGAGGTGACCGCGAAGGCGATTGAACAGGAAGAGATTGAAGCAGGCGCTCAGCCGGATGTTGAACTTATTGAGACTGAGCCTGTCATCATCAAGGCCACGGTTCCTCTGCCTCCACTGGTAGAGACGGGAGACTACAGCACCCTCCGCGTGCCGTGGGTGGCCCCCACCGTAACTGACGAACAGATCAACGAAGCTTTAGAAGAGACTCAAAAGCAATCAGCGCTATGGGAACCGGTTGAACGACCTGCTCAGATGGGTGACCAGGTAACCATGGACTTGTTGGGCGCCATAGACGGTGAAACGTTGTTGGACCAACAGGACGGCCCCTTCGTACTCAGTGAAGAGCCGATGCCCATACCGGGATTCGGCGAGGCGCTGGTCGGCATCGCCACGGGCGACAAACGTGAGTTCGACCTTACGTTCCCTGAGGATTACCTGAGCGAGGCTATGGCGGGCAAAGAATGTCACTTCACCGTCACCGCCAAAGAGACCAAGGAGCAGAAGCTCCCGGACCTGGACGACGAATTTGCTAAGGGTGTGGGCGAGGGCTTTGACACGCTGGATGCCCTTAAGGACGACATACGACAGAAGCTACAAGACCAGAAGGAACACGAAGACCAGCATGAGTATGAAGACCTTGTACTGGACGAACTGGCGGTCATCGGCTCTGTAGAGCTTCCAAAGATCATCATTGAGCGCGCCATTGACCATCACCTTGAAGAGATTCAGGAGACGATTGGTCGCAGGCTCGGTCGCGCCATCACCTTGGAAGAGTACATAGACGTGACCAAGAAGTCCGAGGAAGAGCTTCGTGAGGAGACCCGCGAGACGGTAGAGATGCAGCTTCGCCGCTCCTACCTCATCACCGAGGTTGCACAGAACGAAGGCATTGAAGCCTCTGATGAGGACATCGAAGCAGAGATCGAGACTATGGTAGAGACCTCAGGTGAGCAGGGTGATCAAGTCCGACAACTGTTCATGAACCAGGAGAACAGGGACTCCATTGCCCGATCAATCAGGTCTCGCCAAACCGTGGAACACCTCATCGGCATTGCAAAGAACGCTGAGCCGGCAGCAAAGCCCAAGGCTGCGGCAAAACCCAAAGCAAGCGCCGCGGCGAGTGAAGCGGCCAGCGAAGAGAAAACAGAAGAACCAAGCACCTAATCAGTTCTGACTTATCCAGAACCCAGAGGTTCATCATCATCAGGAGGATACACGTATGGCACGGTCACAGAGATACAGCAGTCTAGACCTGGTTCAAGCTGCAGGCCAGATCATGGGGCCAGCGCCTGAGAACATCATTCCTATGGTCATTGAGACCGGTTCCAGAGGCGAGCGTTCTTTCGATATCTACTCACTTCTCCTTAGGGAGCGGATCATTTTCCTTGGCACCCCGGTGGGTGACCAGATGGCCAACCTGATCATCGCGCAGCTCCTGTATTTGGAGCGAGAGGACCCGGATAAGGACATCAGCATCTACATCAACTCACCAGGCGGTGTCATCACTTCCGGTCTGGCCATCCTGGACACCATGAACCTCATTGCCCCGGACGTGTCCACCATCTGCGTTGGACTTGCCGCTAGCATGGGCACAGTGCTCCTCTGCGCCGGTGAGAAGGGCAAGCGGTATACCTTAGCGAACTCCACGATCCACATGCACCAGCCTTTGGGTGGCGCACAAGGTCAGGCAACAGACATCGAGATTGCCGCCCGAGAAATCCTGCGAGCCCAGGACAAGATTCGCCAGATCATCTCAGAGCAGTCCGGTCAGTCCTATGAGCAGGTTGCCAAGGACACAGACCGTGACTTCTACCTGACTGCGGAGCAAGCCGTGGAATATGGCCTGGTTGATGAGATCCTTACCAGGGCCCCGGCAGCAGACAAGGACAAGGACAACAAGTAGCACGTATCGGGCAAGGGTGGACAGAGGGAGAGACACAGGATGACATCAAAGGGTAGCGGCAAAGAATATGAGTGTTCCTTCTGCGCCAAGCCACAGGGCGAGGTCAAGCGCCTCGTCGCTGGCCCGGAGAAGGTCTTCATCTGCGATGAATGCGTCATCCTCTGTCAGCAGATCATGGGCGAAGAGAGTGGAACAACCCCTACTATCGAGGAGGCTGCTCCCGCCGAACTAAGCACAGAGTTCCTGCCTCCTAAGCTCATCTACGACAAGCTTGATGAGTACGTCATAGGACAGGACCGGGCCAAGAAGGTCCTCAGTGTGGCCGTCTACAACCACTACAAGCGTATCTGGGCTGCTTCAAAGGCCCAGACCGATGTTGAACTGCAGAAGAGCAACATTCTCCTCATTGGCCCTACCGGCAGCGGCAAGACGCTTCTTGCGCAGACCCTTGCCCGTATTCTGGATGTCCCTTCGGCCATCGCTGACGCGACATCGCTGACAGAGGCGGGGTATGTGGGCGAGGACGTTGAACACATCCTCCTCAGGCTTATCCAGGCCGCTGAATGGGACATTGCCAAGGCCGAACACGGCATTCTCTACATCGATGAGATAGACAAGATCGCTAAGAAGGGGCCTAACCCTTCTATCACTCGTGACGTATCAGGCGAAGGGGTCCAGCAGGGTCTCCTCAAGATAATCGAGGGCACTACCGCTGCCATTCCACCCGCCGGAGGCCGCAAGCACCCGCACCAGGAGTTCATCCAGTTCAAAACGGACAACATCTTGTTCGTCTGTGGTGGCGCGTTTGATGGGCTTGAGCAGGTGGTGGAAAAGCGAGTCCTGAAAGACAAGCGAAACATCGGGCTGCGTCGCGATGGCAGGTCTGGCAACAACGAGTTTGATGAAGTCAACATACTCCAACACGTCGTCAGCGAGGATCTACTGGAGTTCGGTTTCATCCCTGAGCTAGTTGGCCGGTTCCCGGTTGTCGTTGCCTTGAACGCCCTCACCAAGTCGGACCTCATTCGGGTGATGACGGATCCTAAGAACGCCGTCATCAAGCAGTTCCAGCATTTGTTCTCTCTGGACAACGTTGAACTCACGTTCAAAGACGAGGCGCTGGAAGCCGCTGCGGAAGAGGCGATGACTCACAAGACCGGTGCCCGTGGCCTCCGTACGATCATTGAACGATCCTTGCTTGATGTGATGTACGAGATGCCATCGCTGTCGGATGTGAGTCGATGCGTGGTGGACGCCGATGTGGTGAACGGCCACAAGCGACCCGTGCTGCTGACCGCTTCTGGTGAGACGGTAGACCTCCCGCACGTCGCCTAACAGGGCTTGCCCTTCACCAGGGTGCAACCCTGGACCCACTTGCCTACGGTTACCCAACTTGACCTTATAGTTGTGGCCTATTGGCTTTGAATTGTGCTGTTACTTCTGAGGCCATCTAATTTGACACTCCCTTGGGTAACCGTCAGGAGTAAGGGTCAAGGCTCAGTCTTGGAGCTTCGGAACCACTTCCTTAGCAATGCGTTCAATATGCGCTATGTCCAACGTGGGCACGCCCAGCATGAACGTCTTCACCCCGGCATCCGCAAAGGCCTTCAACTGCGCTGCAACCTCGTCAGGCGGCCCGTACACTCCGTGCTCTGCGATGTTTATCCTGGGGCCATAGTAGTCGGCGATGAACGGCTTCAGTGTGGCTAGCGCCCGCTCCTTGTCGTCGTCGACAGACACGTACACCAGCTTCCCTGCTTCAAGCGTCGCCAGGTCACGCCCGAACCCTCTGGCATGTTCGTGAACAGTGTCCAGAGCCTCACGATAGGCCTGAGGAGGGCTGAAGGGCCCGCCAATCCAACCGTCGGTCAATTCTGCCGCACGTCGCAGCGCCGCATCCACGCGACCTCCCATGTACAGCGGCACGCCACCGGGGCGGGTCGCAGCAGGTCTGACAGTAGCTGCATCAAGCTGGTAGAAGCGACCCTCGTACGTGACAGGCTCACCACTCAAGAGCTGTTTCAACACCGTAATGCTCTCCCGCAGGTTGGCCACGCGCTCGTTTTCCTTAAGCCCTAGACCCGGGTACTCGTTGGGTCGACCGCCTATGGAGATGCCGAGGCTGAGCCGTCCACCGGACAGGTGATCCATGGTAGATACCTGACGAGCCAGCGCAGGGGCGTTACGCAGGGTCAGGAGCAACACTGCCGTACCTATCTCAATGCGCTCTGTGCTTGCCGCTGCCCATGAAAGTAGCGTAAGTGGTTCCAGGAAGTTTGCATCGTGGAAGGCACGGTCCTCCGTCCACAGCGAGTCGAATCCCAGCGACTCAGCCTGCTTGAAGAACTCGATGTACTCGGAACCAGATGGCAGCTTCCCGGAAGACGCTGCGGGCACGTGGAGGCCCACTTTTATACGTGAATCAGTCATGAAACACCCTACCTGACGTGTTATTTGGTCGATCTAGGCCTCGGCGCGTGCCTTTGCCTCACGCAAGGCCTCGGTCAGCATGGGCACCACCACGGCGCAATCACCGACGATGCCGTAATCGACCGAGCGGAACACGAATGCCTTCGCTCTAGTGTTAACCGCCACCACGATTCCGGCACGCAGTACGCCCACCATGTGGTTCAGGTTGCCGCTGATGCCCAGGGCGATGTACAGCTTAGGCGAAATGGCCTTGCCGGTAATACCTAGCTGCTGCTGCTTGGATATCCAACCCCTGTCAGTCACCTCACGAGTGGCCGCAACACCCGCGCCCAGGGTCTTGGCAAGCTCGTACACCGCGGGGTAGCTATCGGGTTCGCCAACGCCCATGCCGATACCAACGACCACGTCAGCCTCATACAACTTTGCACCTTCACCGGAGCCCTCAACCGCTGAGGAGACTATCTTGATGGGGTTCACCAATGCCTCGTCGGACACGGTCATCTGCTCGACGACTGCCGTACGCGAATCATCGCGAACAGCACGGGCCAGCATACCGGGTCGCACGGTGGCCATCTGCGGCGTCGTCTTTGAGATGATGGGCGATACGATGTTGCCACCAAATGCCGGCTTGTACTGCACAAGCTGGCCCAGGTCATTGATGGCCAGATCGATGCAATCGCCCGTAAGGCCCAGGCTCAACCTTGCGGCAACTCGAGCTGCCAGGTCGCGGCCGTTCACCGTGGCCGGAAGCAACACTGCAAAGGGCTTACGCGCCTGGATGGCTTCTGCCAGTACGTGGGTGTACGGCGCAGTGGAGTAGGTAGCCAGGTCAGCGTGGTCAGCCGTGAACACCATGTCGGCTCCGTGGGCTGCAAGCTCCGTTGTATAAGCTTCCGCACCCTGGCCGATGACCACGGCTACTACTGTTCTCCCCGACTTGTTGGCCAGCTTCTCAGCCGCTCCAAGCAACTCGAAGGTAACGGGTCGCAGCGCACCCTGGGGGTCGGTCTCCGCTACCACCCAGATAGCTCCGTGGGCTGCCCTGGGTTCGTGGGTCTTGGTGTCGGCATCGGCAGATGCGTCCTGGCCCCACCCGGTGAACAATCCTCGCGCCTCCAGCGCCGCTACCACCCTGTCCACTGCTACTCGCACGTCCTCTTCCTCAAAGACCTTCGGTTCACGTTTGCTCTCAAACGCCTCCACTGCCTCTACCCACGTTGGGGAGCCTGCTGCACCGAAGACATCGGCGTCCGACGATAGGTCGGCAGCGGTCACCTCTTCGATGGTCATAGTACCTGCGGCTTCAACGGCTTCCGGCGAGGGTGAGTCTTCCTCAGCAACACCGTCTCCGCAGGCCAACAGCAGGGGGAGGGAAGCCTCAATGGTCTCCAGGCCCTCTTCCGTCTCCCGCTGGGCCACCAGCACGTTACGATCAGCATCGAACTGCAGGCCGCGCACGCTGGTCACCTGAGGCATGCCAAGAAACTCGGCGATCTCCGGGCCAACCTGGCCTGTCTCTGCATCAAGGCTGTGTTTGCCGCACATGATGAGGTCGTACGGCTCGCGGGCCAGGGCCATTGAAAGGGCACGCGCTGTGGCCAACGTATCCGCTCCGGCGAACGCCCTGTCTGTCAGGAGAATCGCATGGTCGGCACCCATAGCCAAGCATCGCACCAGGGCGTCCTTGGCTTGCGGGGGGCCCATGGTCAGCACAGTCACATCGCCGCCGTGTTCTTCCACCAGCTTCAGCGCGGTGGACACGGCCAGGAGGTCGTAGGAGTTTACCTCTAACGGCACACCCTCTCGGACGATGGTGCGTGTTTCGTGATCGAACTTCACTCGAGCGATGACAGGAATCTGTTTGATGCAGACGGCAATCTTCATAGGTATCCCCTGGTGTTGTATTTCGTGTCCGCATTGTACCCTTTTTCCTGCCCTCCTTCGACAAGCTCAGGATGAACGGGAAAACAATCTCCTCGTACCAGCAGGAAGCTTGGGCCAAGGGCTTTCCTCTGTGGTACTATCCAGCTATGACATCAGCTATCTCTTTCACAGTGCAACACACCTCTGGCGAGGCGCGCGCCGCAACTCTCACGACGACCCACGGCGATGTGCCGACACCTGCATTCATGCCTGTTGCCACACAAGGCTCCGTAAAGGGCGTGACTCCCGACGAAGTGCGAGCGCTGGGTAGTCACATCATCCTAGCCAACGCCTACCACCTGTATTTGCGCCCAGGCGCCGACACCATTGAGCGACTTGGTGGGCTACATGAATTCATGGGCTGGGACGGCCCCATCCTTACCGACTCTGGCGGTTTCCAGGTGTTCTCACTGGGCGGCCTACGCAAAGTCAGCGACACAGGTGTGGAGTTCACATCACACATAGACGGCTCACGGCACGTGGTCTCGCCAGAGGACGCCATGCACTATCAGGAAGCGTTGGGTGTGGATATCGCGATGGCGCTGGACCAGTGTCCGGCGTTCGGCGACAACGATGGCAACGTACGACTGGCCATGGAGCGCACCCACCGGTGGGCGGAGCGATGTCGCATCGCCCACACCCGACCCGATCAAGCGCTTTTCGGCATCGTGCAGGGCGGCCATGACCTGGAGCAACGGGCGGCATCTGCGGCAACACTCAAGGACATCGGATTCGACGGATACGCTGTGGGTGGGCTATCGGTGGGCGAACCACGGGGCACCATGCACCAGGTGGGTTCGTTCACGGCTCCCCTACTTCCGGAAGACAAGCCACGCTATCTGATGGGCGTCGGCTCGCCGCTGGACCTGGTAGAGGCTGTGGGCTGGGGCATCGACATGTTTGACTGCGCACTACCCACGCGGGTGGCACGACACGGCGGCATCTATCGCTCTACAGGACGCGTCTCTATCACTTCAGCCAGGTTCACTGAGGACACAGGCCCGTTGGAGGACGGCTGCGACTGTTATGCCTGCACCTACTTCAGCGTCGCCTATGTGCACCACCTGTTCCGTGCCAAGGAGTTGTTGGCCGGTCGATTGGCTACGATACACAACCTGCGGT
>JAPYRQ010000044.1 GCA_029936935.1 Dehalococcoidia bacterium
GAAGTTGGAAGATGCCAGCAACACTGCTGACGGGTATAACCCGCTGTGTGGCGACCAGATCACCGTCTACCTGAAAGTAGAGGACGGCGTCATTGCAGACGTGGGGTTTCAAGGTGTCGGTTGCGCGATATCCAAATCGTCCGCATCCATGATGACCCAGAGTGTGAAGGGCAAGTCGGTTGAAGAGGCTGAAGCGCTGTTCCACGAATTCCACGCAATGGTCACCAGAGAGCCTGGAACTGAATTCGAATCTTCCAACCTTGGCGAGCTAGAGGTGTTGTCCGGAGTCTGCGCATTCCCTAACAGGATTAAGTGCGCCAGCCTTGCGTGGCACACACTAACAGCATCGCTGAACGATAGCCAGGGCGGTCACGCGTCAACAGAGTAGGGGAGGGGTTCCGGCAAAGAGTTGTCGGAATGAAGGAGGCACTCAGATGCACATACCAGTAAAAGTAGACTACGCAGTCAGGGCATTGGTCGATCTCTCGCGTCACAGCGGGGATAAGCCTGTACATGCTACGCAGGTGGCGCGTCGCATGGCGATGCCTGAACCTTATCTTGACCACATCCTGCATACGCTGAGCAAGAGCGGTTTTACCAAGACCCTCCGTGGCCCCATGGGCGGCCACAGCCTGGCAATGGATCCGGGTGACATCAAGCTGAGTATGGTAATGGCGGCCTTTAATGAGACAGAGACCATTGTGGGTTGCCTCGAAAACACCGCTTCATGCACACTCTCTGATGATTGCGGCCAGCGGAACATCTGGCAGACCGTGGAAGAAGCTGTCAACACAATCCTTGAACAGACAACGATCGCAGATCTTCTCAAGCCAACTATCTCAATTCCTGTTGAATCACCACGGAAGGTCACTCAGAGCGTCTAATCTCTTTTATTACAGCATTACCAGGAGCTTCTTCATTTCAGCGATATTGCTTGGTTTATGTCTTGATCTCGACCTGATACATCTCAGCAATCACTTTCACCACTTCCATTCCCGGCTTTACAACCCAGCCCCTTGGTTCAAGTCCTGAATCCAATGCATTGGATTGAGCCAGAGCCTTTGGTGCGTGTTTGTTACAGACCCAACTCAGCCATCCTTCGCCCGTCTCCGGCGCTACCACCATTACTTCTTTTAGCGTTAGCAGCTTGGGCTTGGACTTGGAGCCGCACCAGGGGCAATGGCCGTGGGTGAAGTTCAGCGGATAAGCGTACTGGCCACGAAACCCGACATCGTGCTCGATAACAGTCCCCCACAAAGCAACCTGGCCCACCATTCCCATTTCATGCTGGACAGTCTTTGGAGCTTCTTTGTAGGCATAGATGCCACATAGGGTGTTGTCGCCGGGGCATGAGTTGCAGGCACACGCAGGCGGGTTCATCTCAAGATAGCCACAGCGCGCTTCCATCGCCTCGCACGACGTCCAAGTGCCCAGCGACGCCGATGTAGCCACGCTATGGAGCGTTGGGCCGTCTTCAGACATCCAAACACGCCACGTTCGCCACGCCGTCAGGTACTCAAGTTTGGTGAGTGTCTCCATCTCGTCGCTCATCAGCGCTGTGTGGGTACCGGTTCACGTGCTGGGGTCGTTTTCAGAGGTGTGGCAGGTTCGTTTGGCGCAGATCTGCGGGTGGGGACAGGGGTTTCCAGAGGCCAGTACTCTACTTTTCGCTTGGGTTTCCCTATTGCGCCCATTTCGCCCTCCTACCCTGTGACGTTCTTCCTGGCAACCACAACCAAAACGCCTATTGCAAATACCGCCAGTACTCCCAGGGCGATTCGAAGTTCAGTGTTGTTCATGCTACCGAATCCGGCTCGCCTATTCCCGGCCCCGCCGCGCATGTTCTTATTGATTTCGTGCCGATGCCACGGGTCGCCATGAGGAAGATGCGGGATATGAATATGACCCATAAAGCTCATTCAATCAACCTCCACAACACAACATTACAAGTTGAAATCTTGTTTGCCTTAGGTGATCACGGAGTAAAGAACTGCAAGGGCTATAAGGATTGCTACACCGGCGACAATACGCAACTCAGTCGTGCTCAAGGCGTCCATGCCCCTACGCTTAGCCCCTCCAGGCCCCTGTTGGTGGGTCATGACTACGTCTTGCCTGGTTATTGGTTCCCTATGCACAAAGTGTGGCAAGTGAAAATGGCCGCCGCCTAATCCATACATTTTCATCCCCTCCTCAGTCATATAATTACCATTGTAATTATTAACCGTACACCTATAAGGGTCAAGCTTTGGCTTCTATGGCTCCAGTAATTCCGACTTTGTCCTTAAAGTGCGGCATGACGTATCTGGCGAACCGCTCCATGGACTTCATCACTTCCTTGTGCTCAAGTCGACCAATGGCAAACACGCAGTTCAAGTAGGTAATCCCGGTAGTACTCAACAGTCGTTGCAGCTTGAATTTAACCGTCTCAGCATCGCCAAACAGAAGCCATTCGTCATACATAAGTTCAGGAGTAGGCTCGTTGGGCTGTTCCTGCTCGATGGCCAGTCCGTTTACCACCTTCTGTGTGTTCGCCCGTAGTGCGCCAGCGGAACGCAGATGCCAGAGGGCGTTCTGGGTTTGGGCACGGGCAAGCTCATCGTTCTCAGCGACATGCACCTGGGCCTGGATGGTGAACTCCCGGGGCCAGCTCAAGCCAGCCTCGTTGACCGCGTCACGGAAGACCTCCCAGCTCTGAAGTACTCGACCCGATGGAGCGCTCGACCCACCGGTAATGCAGTTGTATCCACGCTGAACCGTATCCACAATGCTAGCCGGAGCCTGTGCTGCGATCCAGAAGGGTGGGTGGGGTTGCTGGATAGGTCGAGGGAAGATGGTCGTCTCCGGCACCTGATAGTATTTGCCCTCAAAGCTGAAGCTCTCTTGGGTCAAGGCCATCTTGATGATTTCCAGAGCCTCGTCAAACATTGGTCGGCTATCGTCCAGGTCCAAGCCGAATCGTTCAAATTCGTAGCGCTGGTAGCCACGGCCCAGGCCGACTTCCAAGCGGCCATCCGTCAACTGGTCAGCTAGGGCGATCTCTTCTGCGAGGCGAACCGGTTGGTACAACGGAAGCACAACGACAGCGGTGCCGATGCGTAGGTTCTTGGTCTGGTCAGCAATCTTCACGGCAAACGTCAGCGGGTTGGGGCTGTAGCCATAGCTGGAGAAGTGATGCTCAGCCAGCCATATCCCCTCAAAGCCCAAATCATCGGCGAGGCGTGCCTGCTCCAGAGCGTTGTCATAAACCTCTTTAGCTGGCCCTTTGTCAGCGGAATGAAGCAGTTGGAAAATCCCGAATTTCATGAAGCCCCCCGGCTATCTATTGATCATATTTTAGGGCCTGTGCCTAATTGTTCCTACAGCATATACAAGCCTTTGCAAAGCCGCAAACAAAAAGAGAGCCCCTGAATTCAGGGGCTCTCTTTATTTCACTTGGTTATGAGGCTATTTGTTTGCAGTAAGTCCAGGGTGCTTCACAAAGGCCTTTCGCAACTCCTCGGTCCCCTCAAGCCAGTCAGTCTCCTTCGGTAGGATGACGCCGCCAGACCTGATTGCGTACAGTTCAGGCTGATCAACAGCAGCCGGGGCCATGCCTTCTTGAAGTTCCTTGGCAGCAGTCATCAGACGCTGTCGAGTCTTGATGACCATGGTGTCGCTTGTGCCAAGATGCTCCTTGGTGCGTTCAGAAATCGCACCCATGCTCTCGGTGACTACCTGGTCCTGGAGGTAGATGCCATCGATGCCCGTATAGTTCTCGTTGTCATACTGGGCTTTTCGGTCGATCTTGTAATCATTCTCGGCATTCTGGGCCAAGTTCCATCGATCGAACCAGCCAGTTCCGTTAGGCAAGTAATCCGTGGCGCCCTTCTTGCCATCGATATTCACGCCACCTCTGGGAGCACCTGCTCCGCCCTGTCCGCCATTGGATCGGGTGGTGGGGACGACCATGTTCCAGAACATGGTGTGGGTGTCATCAATGGGAACCCACGCCCGAGCCAGCACCTGAACACCCAGGACACCTGTGGGAATCATGGCCCAAAATGGCATGAGGAAGTGGGCAAATCGCCAGTAGTACGTATCCGGTTCAGCTTCACGATACGCTGCGTAGGTTGTGCCGTAGTCGGTGTCGATCACCTTATAACGCGGTGACCGGATGTTCACGGTGTAGTAGTCGTAGGAACCAGGAACGGCTCCTGCTGGATCAACGCTGCCCAGGTGGAGGAATCCAAGATGGGAGGTATCGATGTCGCCTTCAAGCGCCTGGACGAAGTTACACGTGCGCATGATGGAGGAGACAGCCCACTCACCTTCCGGGAGCATATTGGCTTCCAATTCAGGAAGAGGCGGGAGTTTTGAGCGAGGGCCCATGTAAACCCAGACAACGCCGCCACGCTCTTTAGCTGCGTAGGCAGTGATTTTCACTTTGTCCTTGAAGTTGCTCTCGGCGGGCTCAGACGGCATATCGACGCAGTCGCCGTTGACGTCGAATTTCCAGCCATGGTACACGCAGCGCAAGCCGCACTCTTCGTTTCGTCCGAAGAACATGCTGGCTCGGCGATGGGGGCAGAAGTTATCGATAATGCCAACGTCACCGTTGGTATCCCGGAAGGCAATGAGATCCTCGCCCAAAAGTCGAATGCGTACTGGGTCAGAATCAGGGCCAGCAAGCTCACTGGACTGGATTCCTGGAATCCAGAACTGGCGCATCAAATCGCCCATGATAGTTCCGGGGCCTACCTTGGTCAGAAGTTCATTATCTGAAGCTGAAAGCATCCCTACCCCCAATGTTATGTATACAGGATTATTATTCACCAATCTACGCCGCAACGCGGTGACTGTCAATGAAACTGGTGTTACAAAACACTTAAATTTCAGCCCCTGAACCACGACTCCACGATTGGTGTGATACCATCTCCGCGCAAACCCGCTAAAAGGAGGATGTTGTGGAAATTGGAAGCAAGGAAGAACTCCGCGTATTGCTGGAGCACGCTGGCTACGACGTGCCGGACGATGAACTTGATGGAATGTTACGGGTGTATCAGGTGACTCAAGAACGCCTCAAGGTCCTCCACGCCGCTGATCTGGACGACGAAGAGGTTGCCGGAGCATTCTCACCCAAAATGACAGGCGCATAGGGAGAAGCATGGCGACATCACAAAGCGAGCTATGCTTCCTCACCATTGGTGAGGCGAGCGCACTCATCAAAGACAAGAAGCTTTCACCCGTAGAACTCACGCAAGCGTATCTGGATCGTATGGGCGCTATCGATGGCAAGGTCAAGTCATACGTGACGCCTCTGCCCGAGTCAGCGCTACAGGAAGCGCGTGTAGCAGAGGCCGATATCCAGAAAGGGAACTACCGCGGCCCCTTGCACGGTGTACCCATAGGCCTGAAGGATCTCTACGATACCAAAGGCGTGCGTACCACTGGCCAATCCAGGGTCTTTGAGCACCGTGTCCCAACAGAAGACGCCACGGTGGTCACAAAGCTGCAAGAAGCTGGCACCGTGTTGCTGGGAAAACTGGCAATGCACGAGTTCGCCCTTGGTGGCCCAAAGACCAGCCTCTTTGAACAAGCAAAAAACCCCTGGAACCTAGACCACGTCACCGGCGGCTCCAGCAGCGGTTCCGGTGCAGCTATCGCGGCAGGCCTGGCGATGGGTAGCTTGGGCTCCGACACCGGCGGTTCAATACGCGGTCCGGCGGCGCTCTGCGGCATTGTGGGCCTGAAACCCACCTACGGCCGGGTGAGTCGATACGGCGTACTGCCCCTGAGCTGGTCGCTCGATACCGTCGGTCCCATGACCTGGAGCGTTGAAGATGCTGCGTTGATGCTACAAGTCATCGCGGGACACGACCCCAAAGACCCGACATCCAGCCGCGAGCCTGTGCCCGACTACTCAGCGGCATTGCAGACCGACCTGAAGGGCATGCGTGTGGGCGTTCCACGTCACTACTTCTTTGCAGACGATGTCGGCCTGGACGACGATACGAGGAACGCTATCGAGAAGGGCATCCAGACGCTTAAGGAGTTGGGCGCAACGGTGCAGGACATCGAGATTCCAAGCCTGTCTGCACTCACCCCCGCCAACGGGATCATTATGCTTGCGGAGGCGAATGCCTACCACGAGAAGAATCTTAAGTCGCAGCCAGAGAACTTCGGCGACATCGTTCGTTCGCGTTTCATCATGGCTGCTTCCTATACCTCAGCTGATTACGTCCAATCGCAGCGAGCACGGAGCAGACTGAAGCGAGAGTTCGCGGAGGCTTTGCAGAAAGTAGACGTGATGGCAATGCCTGTGATGGCCAAAACGGCCGCTGCCCTTAAGGACTTTGACCCTATGGGCATGATGGTGACCCCAAGCCTGATGGGGCCTTTTAACCTCACGGGAATGCCTGCCATGTCCGTACCGTGCGGCTTCAGCTCAACCGGGCTGCCCATTGGTATGCAGCTTGCCGCCGCGCCGTTCAACGAGTCTGTGGTCATTCGCGCAGGCCACGCGTATCAGCAACACGCCCGCTGGCATGACCAGCGACCCAGCGTCTAACGTCAGCCCAAACACACTGGAGGACCCATGAAGGCAATGCAGGTTTTCGGCCCCAAGCACATGAGAATGGTGGACGTGCCCACCCCGACCCTTTTGGATGGTCAATTACTGATCAAGAGCGAATTTCTCTCCATCTGTGGTAGCGACATGCGGACGTTCCGTTACGCGTTCCCTGAGGAGGACTATCCTCTGCTACCTTGCGCACCCTGTCACGAGTGCGTGGGCATTGTTGAAGTCAGCAACTCACCAGACATCAAGGTAGGTCAGAGAGTGATTGCTCTGTCTGCCCAGCCGGGCGGCAAGCCTGGAACAGGCATGGGCGCGGAATACGCGGTCTCTTCTGCTGATCGAGTTATCCCTCTACCCGACGGCGCAGACCCATCGATATACATCATGTGCCAGCCTGTGGGTACCGTGCTCTACGCGGCACGTCGATTGGGCAACATCCTCGGCCAGACCGTCGTGGTGCTGGGCCAGGGCGTCATCGGCCTGACGTTCACCAAGCTGTTGGCGCAGATGGGCGCAGGAAAGGTCATCGCCATCGACCACCACGACTATCGCCTAGCGAAGTCGATGGAGCAGGGCGCAACCCACGTCATTAACTCAAACACCCAGGACCCCATTGCTGCGGTCAAAGAACTCACGGGAGGCCTGGGCGCGGACGTGGTCGTCGAGGCTGCGGGACAGGAAGAGACCGTCAACATGATCAAGGACGTGGTGAAGCTCTTCGGCACCGTTTCACTGTTCGGCCTGCCAGAAGAGCCGATGATTGAGTTCGATTACGTGGGGCTGATGCGGCGTCAGGTCACCATCATCGCTAACGTGAGTTCGTCGTCCGATGACCCAACGAGTTGCATCAAGGATGCAGTGGCGTTGGTTGAACAGGGTGCGTTGGACGTGTCCTGGCTGGTGACCCATCGCCTGCCTTTTGAAGAGGCTCCACGTGCCTATGAGATGTATGAGAGCTACCAGGAGGAGATCATCAAGGTGGTCCTCACCGTATAGGTGTCCCGATAAATCGGGACACCTATACGCCCTGACGGGGATCGGTGCTACTCGATAACAAAAAAAGAGCCCCTTCACGATGAAGGGGCTCTTTTACGTCCGTTAGTAGCAGTGTTTTGTATAATGAAGGCATAGGGCAACTCCGTTTGGAGGTGAACAGATGAATGAGTTCTTTAACGTAATCACGAAGCCACAGAGCTACGTCAACATCTTGTTCCTGCTCCTAGCATTTCCGCTGGGCATCGGCTACTTCGTGTTCCTTGTGACTGGCATATCAGTAGGAGCTGGGCTGTTGGTCATCTGGGTGGGGATTCCCATCCTGGCCCTTGTCCTAGCGGGCTCATGGGCTTGTTGCGAGTTCGAGCGAGTCCTTACTGTGAAACTGCTTAATGAAGACATACCGCAAGTGACGCGTGGGGAATCGGCTGTCAGCGCGGGCCAGGACCTTGGCGCTGGAGAGCGCCTCCTCATTGGGGCATGGCGGCGCTTGAAGTCCAACCTTGCAAATCGACTGACCTGGACGGGCATGCTTTACCTTTTCGCTAAGTTTCCTCTGGGCATCGGTTCATTCGTCATGGTAGTGGTGCTCGTTTCCGTCACGGGAGCGTACATTGGTGCACCATTTTACTACTGGGTAGGCGACGGCGCGGACCCGGGGTTCTGGCGCATCGACGAGCTTTGGGAGGCGTTGGTGCTTACGTCTGTCGGAATTCCGCTCATGTTCATTTCGCTCCATGTAATGAACGCCCTTGCGTTTCTCCAGGGCCGATTTACGAAGGTGATGTTGGGGCGGCTCAGCTAAACGAGGAAGTACACATGGAAAAGAGGCCCCTCCAAATGGAGGGGCCTCTTTAGTAGCTTCTAAACCGCCCGGCAACTCAGGTGTAGGACTCGTCCTGCTATTGGGCATTGCCTGCCCGCAGCCAACCGATGTAGTCGGCAACGGCGCTGTCCAGCGTGAACGCAGGCTCGTAGCCAACTTCCGCCTTGGACTGGGTCAGATCGCCATAGGGGTCCTTCCGGGCATTCGGGCTGTTGCCGGCTTGCAACTCGAACTTCGCCTCGGGGATGACCTTGGTAATGGCATTCACCAACTCCTGGTTCGTTGCGCCCCGGCCACTGCTGATGTTGTAGGTCTTGTGGGGCAGGGTCTCCGCAGTCGCGATCTTCGCCAGACCCTGGGCACAGTCCCGGACATAGCAGAAGTCAGCCTGGTCATCTGCGAACGGTACGCCGCCACGGCCCTCCGCCAGCTTGGGGTCTGTTCCATGCACTGCGGCGTGAACGAGCCTGCTTGGAAGGTTGGCCATCGAGTGATACAGCGGGCCCCAGATGCCACCGATGCGCAGGTTGATCACTTCCAGGTTGGATCGTGCGCCAATGTGACCGCCCACAATCTCAAAGGTCTTCTTATAGGTCTCAGTGGGGTTACCAACGCCGTGAATGGGCAGAGCCACGTCTTCTTTGAAGGGGCCAGCAGCAAGGCTGGAGTAGATTGCGATGGAGCTAGCAAGGCCGATCCTCTTCACTTCCCAAGTTGTTGCGGCCTCCATGATGTTCATCAGACCGTTCAGGTTGACGCGCATATCGCCGATGGCATCGTATGCACCAAGGCCTGTGACAGCCAGGTGAACGATGTTGGTGATGTCATATTTCTTGCCCAACGCCAGGAGGCCATCCAGGTCGGTGACGTCCACCTTCTCGACCTTGACCCTCTTATCGAACTCGTCCTTGATGAAGTCCGGCTCACGCCAGGTCTGGTAATAGGTGATGACGACGTCCTCGCCAGCATCAATGAGAGCTTTGGTTGTGTGTAGGCCAATGAAGCCCATGCCGCCTGTTACAAGAATCATGGTTTTCCTCCAGTCGATTTGCGCAGAACCACCAAACATCGTGCGCTACGGGCGGTAGGATACAAGAGGTGTTGGACTTCGTCCAGACCTACATGGGCTAGCCCATGACCCAAATGACCTGACGGTTACCAAAGAGGGTAGAAAAGGACAAGGAATGAGGGTAGGCGACTCCCGGCAGCAAATGAGGCAATGACTCGCAAAGGGGCTAAGCCTCTCGAGGGTGATACTGGTCGGCGTCAGGCAGGGCATCTTCGACGTCAAGGGCGACCAGCACGCGGTTCACGATGTAGCGAATTACGTCGTCGATGGTCTTAGGTCGCAGGTAGAAGGGCGGTTCCGGCGGCAGCACCATCGCACCAAGCTGGCTCACCTTCAACATGTTCTCCAGATGCCCGGAGTGTAGCGGCGTCTCGCGCGGCACGATGACCAGCGGGCGACGCTCCTTCAAACACACATCGGCAGTGCGAAGCAGTAGGTTGTCGGAGATGCCGTGGGCCATGGATGCCAGGCTGTTCATGCTGCACGGAACCACTACCATGCCTCGCGTGGGATACGACCCGCTGGCGATGGGCGCTCGCAGGTCACGGATGGCATATTCAGTGAAGTAGGGCGATTCCTTCCATGTTGCCAGCGTGGTGGCGTAGGGCTCGTCCATCTCCTCAGCCCACACCATGCGTCCGGCAGCAGTGCACACTAATGCTACGGGGACGTCGCGGTTAAGCAGCGCGTCCACCGTGCCCTTCGCCATGACGGAACCGCTGGCACCGGACACACCCACAACAACGGGTTTTGTGTTTATCGCCATTACACCACCACCACAGCCAGGTACGTGAAGGTCAGCAGCGCAAGGCTGATACCTGCATTGACCCAGGAGAAGACGAACCGCAGCCTGGACATGTCTGTCGGCGACAGTGCTAGGTGCTCATAGACCAGCAGCACCGACGCGATGCCCCAGCCGACGAAGTATGGCCATTCAAGCTCCATCCACAGACCCAGAGCGAGCAGCGACGACGACGTTATAACGTGCATTGAGCGGGCTACCCAGAAGGCAGCGGGGACGCCGAAGCGCGCCGGCAGTGCGTTGACTCCGTGGGCACGATCGAACTCTCGGTCGCCTACGGTGTTGAAGATATCGAATCCGCTGGCAAACGTCGCCACAACCACGTAGAGCAGCAGCACCTCCCACGACAGCGAGCCGGTGACAGCCACCCAACCACCCGCGGGTGCAATGGCCAGTGTCATGCCCAACGAGAAGTGGGTGAGCCATGAGAACCGCTTCACGGTGGAATAGCCAATGACGAACAACGCACCCACCGGCGACAGCGCGAAAGCAAGGTCGTTCAGCTGTGACGCCGCGCCAAAGAAGATCGCCATACCTACGACAGTCAGCGCGCTCAACTCCCAGGTCTTCAGCAGGCCTTTGGGGAGGTGCCTGTCAGCTGTGCGGGGGTTCATAGCGTCTAGGTTGCGATCAAACACACGGTTGACCGCCATACCCGCGTTCCTGGCTCCGAACATGGCCAGCGTCACCCAGATGAACGGTTCAAGGTCAGGCAGACCATCCGCCGCCAGCATCATGCCGATGTATGCGAAGGGCAACGCAAAAAGGCTCTGCTCAAACTTTATCGCTGCGAGGATGTAGTTGAACCGTTGCAATGGGTTGATTTTGTTGTTAGCTATGTTTTGCATCTAAATCCCGTACTGTTCCCATTTTTGGTCTACCAACGCCTTGATCTCGTCACTCATCAGGATGTCCGGAGGCCAATCGCGCTCACGCCCTTCCAGCGGCCCCTTGGTTGTGGCGTCTATCCCCACTTTGCTGCCCACCCCCGCCATTATCGAAGCGTGGTCAAGGTCGTCCATCGGTCCGCTGGCGAAGAAGATGTCATATTGCGGGTCCAGGTTGTTGGTCACCCGCCACGCCACTTCCGAGGCGTTCTGCACATCCACGTTGGCGTCGACCACGACAATGGTTTTGGATAGCGCCAGAAGCCCCATACCCCATAGCCCATGAACGACTTTCTGTGCCTGCCCACGATACTCCTTCTTAATCGATACGATGACCAGGTTATGGAACGCGCCCTCCGCGGGCATGTTCATATCCACAACCTCTGGCAACATCATCTGGATGGCAGGGAGGAAGAGTCGCTCAGACGCCTTGCCCATGAAGTAGTCTTCCGTGGGTGGTCGACCAACCATCGTCGTCGGGTATATCGGCTCTTTGCGACGTGTCATAGCTGTGACGTGGAACACTGGGTACTCTTCCGCGGGAGAGTAGTAGCCGGTGTGGTCGCCGAACGGGCCTTCAGGTCGACTCTCGTTCGGGTTGACATAGCCTTCAAGGATGATTTCAGCATGGGCGGGAACCTCGAGGTCGACGGTCTTGCACTTCACGAGTTCGACCCCCTCTTCTCGAAGGAAGCCAGCCAGTACGTACTCGTCCAGATCAGGCGGCAGCGGCGCGGAGCCAGCCCACATCGTTGCGGGGTCTGCGCCGAGGGCCACAGCCACTTCCAACCGCTCAAGGTTGCCCTCTTGCGCTAGCCTCTGGTGATGCGCGCCAACCTTGTGGGTCTGCCAATGCATCCCGGTGGTGTTGCGGTCGTACACCTGCATCCGGTAGATACCGATGTTCCGCACGCCGGTCACCGGGTCCCTGCTGATCACCAGGGGCAAGGTGATGAAGGGGCCAGCATCGTCGGGCCAGCACGTCAGCACCGGCAGCGTCGAGAGGTCGACGTCGTCACCAGTGACTACAACCTCCTGGCACGGAGCATTCTTCACCATCTTTGGCTGGAATGATGCGATGTGTGCAAGCTGCCCCAGGGCCTTGAGCTTGGACATCAGACCCTTGTGGGGTTCCTTGACCATGCCAAGCAGCTCCCGGACACGGACCGTCAGTTCGTCCAGGTTCTCAACACCAAGCGCCCACGCCGAACGTTGGATGGTGCCAAAAGCGTTGATGAGCAGGGGCATGGAATGGCCTTCCACGTTCTCGAACAGCAGCGCGGGGCCACCCGACTTCACCATACGGTCGGTGATCTCAGTAATCTCCAGCTCCGTGCTGACCGGAGTGGTGATACGACGCAGTTCGCCCTTGGTTTCTAGAAAGGCGATGTACTCTCGGAGGTCTTTGAACTTCCAGGTCATGGTTTTCCTTTTGTGTTTGGTCGTGTTTTCTTTAGCGTAACCATATCTATTTGGTATTCTTCGTTCACGAACTTTCTTTCTTCGCTCCATCCATGTTTCTGGTAGAAGCGGTTCGCCACGTCGTTATGTTCAAAACTCTCCAGTGTCAATTCAGCGTAAGTCTGGAAAAGCTCATTCTCCACATGTTCCAGCAAAGCACTGCCGTAACTCTGCTTGTGGAAGTCCGTATCTATCATCAGCAGCGTTATCATGTTGCCTTCGGTGGCCGCATATCCAACTACTAGCTCGTCGACAACGATAACTGAAGTCCGATCAACATTCTCCACGATGAACCGCTCAATCTCCCCGCTGCCGATGAACCCGTCCACTCCCTCGTCGCCAAGAAATGACCTGTAGTTGTCGCTGATCGTGCGCCTTGAGAGGTCGCTAAGCGTTTTTGAATCGCTGATGGTTGCTGGCCGTATCACTATTGCCATCGTCATTCCCATAAGATTCCATCGCCAGGGTGGAAGGCGGCTTCATTGTCCTTACCTGCAATAAGGGGTGTCAAGGACGCACAGACTCGCTGGGATGATACACTAGCCACCCAACGAGACCAGGCAGCAATCATCTCAACCTACGGAGGACAACGTATGCCCAAGCTGACCGGAGGCCAGGCACTAGCAAAATCATTGTACCGGGAAGGCGTACGCGTCATCTTTGGAGTGGTTGGAGCACAGCTCTACTACGCAACGGATGCGATATACGACGAGCCAGGCATTCAATGGATTAGCGCGCGCAACGAGCAGGCCACCACCTTCATGGCAGACGGCTATGCCCGTGCCAGCGGAGAAGTCGGCGCCGCAATGGTCGTCCCCGGCCCCGGTGTCCTGAACGCCACCTCAGGTCTGTCCACGGCTTATTCCGCATCGTCCCCCGTCCTGCTGGTAGCGGGGCAAGTACCCAAGAACCTCATAGGGGTCAACCGTGGGATGCTCCATGAGATAGACGACCAACTTGAAGCCGTGAAGTCAGTGACCAAATGGGCTGCCCGTACCGTGGAAGCCGTAGAGATTCCTGAGACGGTCCATGAGGCGTTTCACCAGCTCAAAACCGGGCGACCTCGACCTGTGGAAATCGAGATTCCCCCGGATACTCTGAGCGAGGAGACAGACGTAGACCTTCTAGAGCCAGCTATCCATCCGAAGATGGTGCCCCAGGCCAGCAGCATCGCTGAAGCGGTTAAACTTCTGGCAGAGTCAGCTGGGAAGGTTGTCATTTGGGCCGGAGGAGGCGCTGAATCCGTAGAAGCCGCCGCCGCTTTGACGAGACTTGCCGAACATCTCCAGGCACCGGTCATCACTACCTCCGAGGGAAAAGGCGCCATCTCAGATAAGCACTACCTATCGATTGGCGTACCGCGAGCACAGGACCCAAAGATGCGTAAGGTCATTGAAGACCACCCGCTTGTACTGGCGGTGGGAACCCGAATGGCCACCGCCAACCTACCTGAGGGACATCAGGTCATCCAAATTGACATCGATGCGGAGGAGATAGGGCGCAACTACAAAATGAACACTCTTGCCGTGCAGGGTGATGCCAGCCAATCCCTGGAAGCACTCCACAAGGCAACGGCAGAGTTGATTGGGCCCCAGGAGAGTACGAAGGAAGAGTTTGAGGCGTTTCGTAGCGATCGATACGACCCTACAACTATCCAACAACCACAGGGTTCCTACACCCAGGCGATTCGGGCTGCAATGCCGGAGGACGGCATCCTTGTGTCCGGCATGACCCAGATCGGGTATTTCAGTCGTGCCTACTACCCGGTCTACCACCCTCGTACGTACATCACATCGTCGTACTCAGGAAACCTGGGGTACGCGTACCCGACGGCCCTAGGAGCCAAGGTGGCCCAGCCCGACAAGGCCGTTGTCTGTGTCTCCGGCGATGGGGGCTTCATGTTCAACTCCCAGGAGATGGCCACCGCAGCGCAGTACGGCATCAACGTGGTGGTTGTGGTCTTCAACGATAACGCCTTTGGTAACGTCCTAAGGGACCAGACCGTACGGTTGAAGGGGCGTCTTATCGGCACGGAACTCCAGAATCCGGATTTTGTGAAACTTGCGGAAGCCCACGGTATCCATGCCGTGCGAGTAGAGGGTGCGGATGCACTTGAAGCCGCGCTGAAAGAGGCATTAGCAGCGAACGCACCGGCATTGATCGAGGTACCCGTGGAAATGATGGATTCGTCGTTCTAGCAGGGCGAGCCTGCACCTAAATGGCCTGACGGTTGGTTAGTACCATTCATATGCATCTGAGTCCGTTCTTGTCAGACAAGGTACTTGAAAGGAGCAAATCATGGCAGATATAACGCTTATTGGCTCTGGGTTCCCGATTCCGGCGAAGAACAGGTTTGGGTCTTCAATGGTGGTGCAGGTAGGCAAAGATCAGATTATGTTCGACTGCGGCCCTGGAACCACGTACAAAATGGTGCAAGCCGGCATCTCGCCACTTGATGTGAACCACCTCGTTTTCACCCACCATCACTTCGATCACGACGCCGACTATGGCTGCTTCACCATGACTCGCTGGAACATGGGCAACAACTCCGCACCACCGCTGGAGGTGCTGGGCCCTGACCTCACGACACATATCACTGACCTTCTGTTCAAGGAGGACGGCGGCGTCTTCTCCTACGACTTCAAAGCGCGCATCAACCATCCCATGAGCACCCATAGCTACGTTGAGAGGGGCTTCCCCCTGCCAAGAAAGCCTCCAGAGGTCAACGCCAAGGATATTGGCCCAGGCAAGATACTCACCGGCGGTAGCTGGGAAATCACGGCGGCACCGGCAATCCACGCCCAGCCATATTTGGACTCTCTAGCGTATCGTCTCGACAGCGATGAGGGCTCAATCGTCATCTCCGGCGATACTGGTCCGTGTGAGGCCGTCACCAAGTTGGCAAAAGGCGCCGATGTGCTGCTTCACAACTGCACAGGGTTCCAGGATGGTATGGACGGCACGCCTATTGGTGACACCAACACAGGAACAAAGGGTGCGGCAATCGTGGCGGCGGAAGCGGGAGTGAAAACGCTGGTGATGGTTCACGCCACAGAGGCGTTCTCACCGCCAGGGATGGCAGAGAAAGCAATCGCAGAGGTTGCAGCGATTTTCAAAGGGAAAATCATACTAGGTACGGAGTTGATCAGGTTCCCTGTCCGCTAAGTACATTGCTTGGACAGGTTGGTCCCATCAGCTATTGATAGCTTCCATAATGGCGTTTGCCGCGTGAGCGGAGTCATGCAGCCAGGGGCTGTCAGCCATCGCTACGTCGCGTCGCATGATTTGCCCTGCCAACTCCTGACACGCCTCGTCGTCCGTCTCCACAAGGGGATTGCTGGCGAAAAGCTCCCCCGCCCTGGGGTTGCCGGTATCATGGCCGCTATCCACGATGACGGCATCTAGCCAATCCGTCAGGCCGGTGTACCTCATCACTTCATTCAAGAAGTCAGAGAGCTTGTATCCCTCGGTCTCGCCCGGCTTGGTAACCAGGTTGCCAACGAATATCCGCTTAGCGTCAGAGGACTGAATCGCCGTGGCGATGCCATCCACCAGAAGGTTGGGAATCACGCTGGTGTACAGGTCACCCGGGCCAAGGACGATTGCATCTGCTTCAAGGAGTGCAGCCACTGCCTTGGGGTTCGCAGTCGCAGGTTCAGATAAGTAGACACGCTCCACCCCAACGGCG
Organism: Dehalococcoidia bacterium; assembly: GCA_029936935.1. Taxonomy (GTDB): domain Bacteria; phylum Chloroflexota; class Dehalococcoidia; order Lucifugimonadales; family UBA1127; genus UBA1127. Next base: position 16,283 of record JAPYRQ010000044.1, read on the forward strand.
CTGTGGCCTCGCAAATCGATGCTCGCCTCTCCCACCAACGTCTGGCCATCTTTCAGCAACGCGCAGAGGTTCACATAGTCTGACGTCACTGGCAGGACCGCTCCTCGAATATCCATCATCGACCCTAGCTGTTCAACGGCCTCCTCAAGATTGCCTCGCTCCAGCAAGAGTGCCAGCAGGGTGAGGTTTCCAAGGGTATGCCCATCCAAAGAGGACTCACCCCTGAATCGATACTCAGACAAGGATCCAAGAGCATCATCGTCAGTCAGGGCAGCCAATGCACGTCTGATATCGCCCAGGGCCGGAACGTTGAACTCCTGTCGCAAACGGCCAGAGCTGCCACCGCTGTCCATGGTAGTGACGATGGCTGTCAAGTCTATGGGGTGGTCTTTCAAGCCGCGAAGGATGGCTGGGCAGCCTGTTCCTCCACCAATAACAACAACTTTAGGGCGAGGGTCGGGCATATGACTCCTTTGGGTTGAGGGGAGTGTCAGCATCGCACACGTTGCGACCTTTGCCATTGAGAGTAGCCGTTAGCTACGCAGGCGGTCAAGACGCCATAGTCAGCACCATTCGTTGACTGGGGCTGTACGCCGCACTATAGTGAATGGAACGCTCATGTACGGGTACGACACTCCGGTTGACTGCCTGGTGTGAGGGTTTCTGTTTCCACCGACTATTACTACACAAAGGTGACGCTTTATGGCGCAGACGGCAGTACAGGATAGCCCTGCAAAAGTCGAATCAGACCATCGTCTGCTGATACTTATTGCCGTAGTCGTGGGCCACGCAGTTAAGCACGTATTCAACGCAGGTTCCATGCTCATCCTCCCGGAACTCAAGACGAGCTTGGGCCTCACAAACACCGGCATTGGGACATTGACCACCACTCGCAACATATTCGGTGGTCTTATCAACCTGCCTGCCGGATTTATCTCAGACCGATACGCTGGTCAATGGGCCCTAGTATTGGGCCTTACTCTGATCAGTGTGGGCGGATCCATGTTCCTATTGGGATTCGCCCAGAACTACTGGATGGCGATGGTTGCCCTGATCCTGTTGAGCGTAACCATTACCTTCTGGCATCCGCCCGCAATCGCCGCGCTGTCTGCTCGGTACGCCGACCGTAAGGGCTTCGCCATCGCCATGCACGGAATGGGTGGCAGCATCGGTGAGGCTGTAGGCCCGATCCTCACCGGATTCTTCATTGGATTCATGCTATGGCGCACTGTACTCCAGCTAAGCTTTATACCCGCCCTTGTTGTTGGGGTAGGTATTTACATTCTGCTCCGTAATATCCCTGCACGATCAGGGAACACCACGGCCAAGGATTACTTCAGTGGAGTCAAAGACGCGCTGAGAAATAAACGACTCATCCTGGTTCTGGCGACTACGGCATTCTTTAGCGGCTCTCAGATAGCCATCATGAGTTTCTTGCCCATCTACGCCAGGGAGGATCTGGCGTTGAGCACGGGAGCTACTGGCGCGCTGGTATCCCTGCTCCAGGTGGCAGGAATCGGCTCCCAGCCTGTTCTGGGGCACTTCTCTGATCAATTTGGAAGACGCATCGTGTTGCTAATCGGCTTTGGCGGACTCTCACTCGGATCTGCCATGCTCTACTTCACCGGCAATGGCCCATTGTTCTATTTGGCCATACCCCTCACCGGATTGTTTCTTTTCCCAATGATGTCGATTCTTCTTGCCGCCGCTATGGACGTCGTTGGTGACGGCGTGCAAGGAACCACGGTATCGCTGGTCTTCGGCGTTGCAATCATCCTGGCTGCGGGCTCCGGCTGGCTGGCAGGGCGCATTGCCGATGTCTATGGCGTGGATGCCGTATTCCTCTACGCTGCATTTCCAGCCGGAATCGCATTTGCACTGACGCTTATCGGCGGCAGCGCCAAGGCACCCATAAAAAGCGCAGTCTAGCCGGGTCTATTCAAAGTATCCTAGTCTGAAAGTAACGAGGCCTCGTATGGCTAACCAGGGGACAGGTATTCCAAAGACCATAGAAATACAGCACGATGATGTCAGCATCATCTGGGACGACGGCCATACCAGTACTTACCCCCACCGTTATCTTCGCCTTGAATGCCATTGCGCCTCGTGCGTTGGCGAGTGGCCGAACAAGGGTGAATTGGATCCCGAAACCATCCCCATAGATGTGTACGCCATGGAGTACCAGACCATTGGCCGCTACGCTGTTCAATTCCTCTGGAGCGATGGCCACTACACTGGCCTGTACCCTTACGATGGCCTCCGGAAGGCTTGCCCTTGCCCTGAATGCACTGCAGCAAAGCAGCAGGCCTAACACCAAGGTCTGCCCTTCGTATTGCCACCTGCCTTAGTACGACTTACCTCCGGTTCTGAACCTTCCTCGACTCCACGCCTTGCATCCGTGTGTACAATGCTCTTCAACGGTTGCCGCATGACGACAGCCATATAACAACGGGGGAGGGAAGCAATGAAGGTAAGCAAATTCAGTGGACTAAACATCAACGCTGCCGATTTTGATGCCACCGTGCAGTTTTACGAAGATGTGCTTGGCGCTACCGTGAACGTCCGGCACCAGGTCGCAGGCGTGGACGTGGCTCGAATGAGTCTTGGCGGTGTGGGTATCGGCCTCTTTGATGCTTCAGGCGGTGACAGACCCGGGGTTCCCCACCATACGTTCATCATGGAATGGGGCGAGGAGATGGATGCGACCATTAATACGCTTAATGCGAGAGGTGCCAAAGTTGAAGGCACACGGCAACATGGGGAAGGGCCGGGCTACTCCGTCTATGTGAATGACCCTAGCGGCAACCGGATTGAACTCTCCACTGACCCTAACTAACCTTTTAAGGGTTTCTAAACAAAGAGAGGACCCCTCTCGTCCCATACTGCGGGACAGGGGGGTCCTCTCGATACGTTTGTAGCTAATGCTTGGCT
>JAPYRQ010000045.1 GCA_029936935.1 Dehalococcoidia bacterium
TGATGGGCGTCACCGATGTTGGCTGGGGGATGCTCTTTGCCAAGAACGCCCAGGAAGCCGCAGACCTCTGCCTCATCGCACGTCGCACGGCTGAGGACACTGAGACTCCCTTCATGAACATCCAAGACGGTTTCCTCACCACTCACACGGTGGAGCGGGTGCTCAAGCCTGAAGAAGAGATGATGAAGGCGTTCATCGGCCCCTCCAAAGATAAGATTCACAACCTGATGGACACCGCCAACCCCATCATGAGCGGCCCGGTACAGAACCAGGACAGCTACATGAAGGGGAAGATTGCTCAGCGGTATTTCTACGACCTGGTACCTGATGTCCTCCAGAACGCCATGGATGAGTACTACGCCCTCACTGGCCGCAGGTACGAGATGGTTGAGCCCTACAAGATGGACGACGCAGAGTACGCCATCGTAGGGATGGGATCCATGTCGGAATCCGCGATGGCGACTGCCGACTACGTACGAGAGCACATGGGAATCAAGCTGGGTGTGGTGAACGTCACCGCCTTCCGCCCCTTCCCTGGCCCCCAGATGGTTGAAGCGTTGAAGAACGTGAAGGCCTTCTCCGTCCTTGAGCGGTTGGACGTTCCCATGGGCCAGTCCAACCCTCTGACAACGGAGATCAAGGCATCCTTTGCGGACGCGATGTCGGGTGCAAACGGATACCCGGTCATCAAGCGCGTTCCTCGAGTCTTCTCCGGTTCAGGCGGCCTGGGCAGTCGTGACATCCGCGCCGGTGACTTTGTCGCCATTGCGGAGAACATGATCGTCGGCAACAAAGACGCCAAGGAATACTTCGTGGTGGGTGTTGAGCACCCGATGACCATCAAGGCGAGCGTAGACCCGGACATCAGCCCGCCAAACGCCTTTGCCATGCGTGGCCACTCTGTAGGCGGTTACGGCGCAGTCACGACGTTGAAGGTCATTGCCTCCATCGTGGGTGACGTCTTCGGGTTCCACGTACAGGCATCCCCCAAGTACGGTTCTGAGAAGAAGGGTCTGCCTACAAACACTTACTTGACCATTGGCAGTGAGAAGGTCAGGGCGCATCAGGAGCTCCGTGAAGTGGACTTCGTGCCCCTAGCCAACGCCAATGCTTTCAACCTAGGCAACCCACTGGTAGGACTGCGAGAGGGCGGCGCGCTCTTTGTGCAGACGGAATCCAGTACTCCAGAGGGTGTGTGGGAGGAGCTACCGCTCTTCGCCAAGAAGATCGTGAAGCGCCGGAACATCCGAGTGCTCGGTCTCGACAACGTGAAGATCGCCCGAGAAGAGGCATCGTCACCGGACCTAGTGCAGCGGATGCAGGGCATTGTGCTCCTGGGCGTTTTCCTGCGAACCACACCGTATCAGCAGACCCTGAACGTCAGCGATGAACGCCTCTGGGAGGGTGTCACTGAAGCCCTCCGGCACTACTTCGGCCCACGTAGAGGTGAGCAGGTGGTGCAGGACAACGTTCGCATCGTGCAACGCGGTTATCGCGAGGTGCTTGAGGTGCCACGCGAGCTGATCGAGGCGGACGAATCGTTGGACGTCGAAGACGACGACTCGCGCGCCGACGTAGAGACCACGAACCTGTTCTTTGTATAACAACAACCATTACTTCGCCTATTACTGGGGAGGGACACAATGACGACAAAACCGAAGAAGACAACAAAAAAGGGTCCGATGACCTCAAGAGAGCTGCCCATGATGAACGCTGCCGAGTTCCGGGAGCGGGTAGTGGGTGCGTACAACAGTGGTACTGCAGAGATGCGCCTGGAGGCCGATTCCGACGTGGCCCGTAGCCTGATTCCTGCCGGAACCGGTGCACTCCGGGACTTCAGCTACCTCTCGCCTGACATCCCCGTCTTTGACGCCACGCAATGCGTTGGCTGCATGGATTGCGTCACCCAGTGTCCGGACACGGCCATCCTTGCGAAGGTTGTGGCTGATTCAGACCTGGATAAGGTACTGGCCAAGGAAGAGGATCCCATCCAGAGGGACCACCTCCGTGAACAGTTCGTTCAGACGACCAAGTACTTTGATGTGCCTGTCCGTCAGGGCAAAGAGGGTGGCCAGTTCTCCATCTTCATTGACCCCACCAAATGCAAAGGCTGTTCAGAGTGTGTGGAGGCCTGCGGCGTCCATAGCGCTCTGCGCATGATTCCCAAGGAAGAAAACACGGTACCGGCCTACACCAGGGACTTCGCCTTCTTTGAAGGACTCCCTTACACCTCTACCGACTACATCAACGAGAAGTCGTTGGTGGACATGATGCTTGCCGAGAAGTCGTTGTTGTACACCGGCGGGGCAGGCTCCTGCATGGGTTGCGGCGAGGCCACGGCCATCCGCATGATGATGGCAGCGACAGGCTTCGTGTACGGCGAGGACTCGTTCGGCATCGTAGCCGCTACCGGCTGTAACACGGTGTACGGCTCCACATACCCTTACAACCCTTACAAGGTGCCGTGGATGAACCCGTTGTTTGAGAACGCTCCGGCAGACGCCATGGGCGTTCGGCTGAAGTGGGATCAGAACGGACAGAAAGACAAGAAGCTCTGGGTCCTGGGTGGCGACGGCGCCATGCTGGACATCGGCTTCCAGTCGCTCTCACGTATGCTCATGTCCGGTATGAACATCAAGGTGCTTGTCCTGGACACCCAGGTCTATTCCAACACCGGCGGACAGGCCTCTATGGGCACGTTCGTTGGCCAGGAAGCCAAGATGTCCTACTTCGGCCAGACGGTGAAGGGTAAGAAGGAAAGCCGCAAGGAGCTTGGGCTCATTGCAATGATGCATCCCAACGTCTTTGTTGCGCAGGTCATCGCCTCCAACCCTAACCACTTCTACAAGGCGATCATGGCGGCCAACGAGTACGATGGCCCGGCCATCATCAACTGCTACACCACCTGTCAGCCTGAGCATGGCGTAGGCGACGATATGGCTGCCCGCCAGGCCAAGCTGGCCTGTGACACCAGGGCGTTCCCCATCTTCATCTATGACCCGCGCAAGGGCGATACCATCCAGGAACGGCTGGATCTAGCAGGAAACCCGGCCAGGAACCAGGACTGGTTCATCGACCCCAAGACTGAGAAGCCGATGGACTTCATCGAGTTTGCTCGCACCGAGGGTAGGTTCGCCAAGCACTTCGACAAGGACGGCGGCCACTCGCCTGAAATGGATCTGGCCAGGCAGGAACGGCTGACCAACTGGCATCGGTTGCAGGAGATGGCAGGCCTTCTCAAACCAGCACCCAAGGAGAAGCCCGCTCCGCCGGCAGCCGCCGCAACCTAAGAGTCATGTTAAGAGGGAAGTGGCCCTCCTATTGAACAACGCAACAGATTCCCCTTCATAGGAGGGGGCAAAGAGGCGTCAGTAGTCACGGGATCAGGTTCCCAGTCTATTGGCGTCTCCTGCGGCCTGAGGTACCATCACAGGGGCACTTTGGGACGCTCTAGTTCGGTCTCGTAAAACATAGGAGCAGGTGCGGTATTTGTAGTGGCCTGGTATACCCACAGCAATGACTGAAGCGCAACGCCTAGAGTCCGTAGACATCATGGTGAACATGGGTCCACAGCACCCATCTACCCATGGCGTGTTCCGTATGGTGCTCTGGGTAGACGGCGAGCGCATTGTGGACGCTGAGCCCCACATCGGCTACCTGCACCGTGGCTCTGAGAAGCTGTGCGAAGGCGAGCTCTACCCACAGATCATCACCCTCTTTGACCGCATGGACTACCTTGCGAACTACAACATGGAGATGGCTTTCTGCGCCACTGTTGAGAAGATCATGGGCATCACAGTCCCTGACCGCGCAGAGTACATCCGGGTCATCCTCTGTGAACTGAACCGAATCTGCAGCCACATGCTGTTCTACGGCACTATGGGCCTGGACGCTGGGGCAATGACGCCCATCATGTACGGCTTCCGTGAGCGGGAGCGCATACAGAACCTCTTCGAGGCTGTCAGCGGCGCACGGATGATGCACAACTACTTCCGTATCGGCGGACTGCGAGAAGACCCGCCGGACGATTTCGCCGAGCGTGTAGCAGGCATCCTTCCAGCATTGGCACAGGGCATTGAGGAGGGCGATAAGCTCCTCACCTACAACGAAGTATTCCTTGCCCGTTCACGAGGCGTGGGCGTCCTCTCCGGACAGGACGCGCTGGACTACGGCCTCAGTGGCCCGTCGCTCCGAGCATCGGGCATCCCTGACGATATCCGGGTGACAGAGCCCTACTCCATCTATGACCGATTCGACTTCGACATCCCCGTAGGCAACAACGGCGACACCTGGGACAGGTACGCTATGCGTGTCGAGGAGATGCGCCAATCGCTTCGCATCATTGAACAAGCTCTGGAACAGATGCCAGACGATGGCCCCATCAAGGCCACTGGCGTCCGCGGCATCCCCCGCCCACCGGAGGGCGAGGTGTACGTCCGGGTGGAGACCCCTCGCGGTGAAATGGGCGTGTACCTGGTCAGTGACGGCGGCGACAAGCCGTATCGCCTGAAGGTACGACCGCCATCGTTCGCCAACCTCCAAGCATTACGACCCATGCTGCGTGGTGTCTATATAGCCGACGCAGTCATGATCCTTGGCTCCCTGGACATCGTCCTTGGGGAGGTGGATCGGTGATCCTCCTCATTCCATTGGGCGTGGTTCTGGCTGGCCTTGTCTCCATAGTTGTCCTGGCGATCGGCTACGGCGGGGAAGACGTTGCCCTCCTTCTAGGGAAGGCTCTGGCCTTGCTCAGCATCCTGAGCGTGGTTGTGCTCTCCCTGACCTGGGTGGAGCGCAAAGCCCTGGCTCGTATCCAACAACGAATGGGCCCCATGCGCGTTGGCCCTTACGGCTTGCTCCAACCGATAGCCGATGGACTGAAGCTCCTCATTAAAGAAGACATTATGCCAGCATGGGTGGATAGACCCATCTACTGGTTGGCACCCCTGGCGGTCTTTGTCCCAAGCTTCATGGTATGGCTGACCATGCCGTTCAGCTCATCGCTGGTTCTGCGCGACATGGAGTTGGGCCTGTTGTACGTCCTGGCGATGTCTGTGCTGTCCGTCATCGGGCTGATCATGGCCGGCTGGGGCTCTGCCAACAAGTACGGCGTCATCGGCGGTCTCCGGAGCGCAGCACAACTCATCAGCTACGAAATCCCACTCATCGTCATTGCGATAACCATTGCGATGATGGCGGGGACGTTGAACCTATCAGAGATTGTTACAGGCCAGGGCAACACCTGGTACATACTGCTGCAACCCCTGGCATTGGTTATCTTCCTGCTGGCGGGGCTGGCAGAGGTTGGCCGCAGCCCCTTCGATATCTTCCAGGCCGAGTCAGAAGTGGTAGGTGGGCCGTTCATTGAATACAGCGGCGCTCACTGGTCCATCTTCTTCCTTGGCGAGTACATCAATACGTTCCTGGTAGCCGCATTAATCACCATCTTCTTCCTTGGAGGCTGGTCGGGGCCATTGCTACCTGAGGTGGCCTGGTTCCTCATCAAGTGCTACAGCGTCATCCTGGTCATGTTCTGGCTACGCGGCACGATGCCGCGACTTCGCATCGATCAGCTTATGGCTTTCGGATGGCAGGGGCTTGTGCCGTTGTCCTTCCTGAACTTCCTGATGGTGGCCTTCGCTATGTTCTACAAGTGGCCTGATTGGGTTCAGACGGTGTTGAGCTTGACGATGCTCATTACGGCAAGCACGTTCTTGTATCTCAAGACGGCGTCCAAGAAGGTACGCCCAACGGTACGACTCATCCCGGCAAGGGAGGTCAGACGTGCTTAGCACATTGAAGGGCATGTTGATGACCCTCAGGACATCGCTGCGGAAGCCGGTGACGGCCCAGTACCCCAAGGAGCACCTGCCCCTGATGGAGCGACAGGTTGGCTTCCCGGCACTGACGTGGGACGCCGATGTGAGTGAGCCATACTGCGTTGGCTGCATGGTGTGCGTGCGTATGTGCCCCACCCAGTGCATGTCCGGAACAATGATAGATAACCCCCATCACGCTGAGGGTAAGAGCACTCGACGAAAAATCATCGAGGAATTCGAGATTAACCTGGGTCGCTGCATCCTGTGCGGCCTGTGCGTTGAGGTCTGTAACTTCGACGCCATCGAGATGAGCCACGAACACGAAATCAGCCACTTCGCACGGAACGGTCGCAGGTCAGACCTGCCGGTGCTGCTCGAAATGGGCAAGAAATACCAGTCGGAAACGAACTGGATATCCCCCGCCGTCAAAAAGGCCGCTATAGCCGCCGAGAAAGCTGCTGCTGCGCCTGCCGCTGAGGCGGGGGAGACTAAAGAGGATGTGTCGGCTGTGGCCGATGAGACTGAAGGGGAGGCCAAGTAGTGGATGCCAGCGCGGTAGCATTCTCCTTCCTGGCCGTGATGGTGATAGGCGGCGCTTTGGGCGTGGTTGTTACTCGCAACGTAGCCCACGCGGCCCTGTTCCTGCTTCTCAGCCTGGCATCCGTGGGCGGTGTGTTCATCCTGCTGGTAGCGGAGTTCCTGGCGTTGGTGCAAATCCTCATCTACGGAGGCGCTATCACCATCGTCCTGCTGTTCGCGCTGATGCTGACTCGTGCCGAAGAGTTCACCAACGTGCGCGACAACCCTCAGTGGGCTGTAGCAGCCGTTGCGGCCCTGAGCATCTTCGGCGTGCTGGGCGGCGTCATCCTCAACAACAAGCTTGATACGCAGGAGTTGGCCGGCCCCAGCCTTGAAGAGCTGGGCACCGAACTCTTCACCAACTGGGTGATTCCCTTTGAAATAGCCTCTCTGGTTCTGCTTGTAGCACTTATCGGCGCCATCATCCTGGCACGGGCGGCAGACGGAGACGATGGTCAGCCGAGCGACGCCCAAGACCCATCTTCCCTGACTGATACCGATGGGACACCCGGGGGAAGAAGCTAAATGGAGCTGTATCACGTTGAACTCCTGAGCGCGGCTCTTTTCGCCATAGGCATCTACGGCGTTTTGGCACGTCGTAACTCAGTGCTGATCCTCATCTCGATCGAGCTGATGCTCAACGCGGTGAACATCAACGCAGTAGCTTATTCTGCCTTCCTTGACCCGGGCCGGTTGGTAGGACAGGTGATTACGATATTTGTCATTACGGTGGCTGCAGCGGAGGTTGGCCTTGCTATGGCCATCATCCTGCGCCTCTACAGAACGATGTCGACTGCCAACGCCGATGAAGCCGACTCAATGAAATGGTAGCCAGGGCGTGCCCTGGACCCTGCCCGAGAATGTGTGGCCCAGAGTTGACCTGAAATGGTTGTCTCTGGGAAAGACTAAAGATCAAGGAGTCCGGATTGCCGAGGAACTCGCAACATAGGGCTGGAAACGCCCAATGATGGAATGGGCCTGGCTTATACCCGCGATGCCCGCTATCGCCTTCTTCTTTCTGGCGACGGCTGGTAGATGCTTGCCCAACTGGTCTGCAATAGCAGCCACAGGGACGATGGCGGTTGCCTTCATCGTCTTCTGGTTCGTGCTTGCCGACTGGTTTTCGATGTCAGCACTGCCGGAGGTCAAGGCCTTCGGGTTCAGCTTCGATTGGATAAAGGCTGGCGGGTCCACGTTCACCTGGGGCATGGTCATAGACCCCATCAGCCTGGTCATGGTGGGCCTGGTCACGGCGGCGGCGCTGGGTATTCAGATATATACCTGGAGCTACATGTCCCACGAGCCACGCTTCACCTGGTTCTTTGCCGTACACTCGCTCTTCGCCGCTGCCATGCTGGCACTGGTGTTGGCGGACAACCTCCTGCTGCTGTACATCGCCTGGGAACTTGTAGGCATCTGTAGCTACCTGCTCATCGGCTTCTTCTACGATAGAAGGCCAGCGGCTGAAGCTGCGAAGAAAGCGTTCATCACGACTCGCATCGGCGACGTAGGGCTGCTCATCGGCATCCTTCTGCTCTTTGCGAAGACAGGCACCTTCGAGCTATCGGCCATCTTCACGATGGTAGAGAACGGCGGCATATCTGAAACGGTCATTACAGCAGCTGCTGTGCTGCTCTTCCTGGGGGCCATCGGCAAGTCGGCGCAGTTCCCGCTCCACGTATGGCTACCCGACGCCATGGAAGGTCCCACACCGGTAAGTGCACTGGTACACTCGGCCACAATGGTCGTGGCGGGCGTGTACCTGGTGGCCCGCATGTTCCCCTTTTACGAGCACTCGGAATCAGCTGCATTGATGGTGACCTTAATCGGCGCGTTCACAGCGGTAGGTGCGGCGGCTATAGCCCTTGTGGTGACGGACATCAAACGCATCCTGGCGTACTCAACACTGACAGACCTTGGCTTCATGCTGTTCGCTTTGGGTGCCGGGGGCCTCACGGCGGGCATGTTCCATTTGCTGATACACGGCTTCTCCAAGGCCATATTGTTCCTTGGCGCCGGTAGCATCTCCCATGGGAGCGGACAGACAGACATCCGACAGATGGGCGGTCTGTGGCGCAAGATGCCTATCACGGCAGTCATCTTCGGCATCGGCGCGCTGTCGCTCGGCGGCGTACCACCCTTCGGCGGGTTCTTCAGCAAGGACGAGGTCATCACCGCGGTATTTGACGGCAGGGGCTGGGGCTTCATGGCAATCGCCCTGCTCATTGGTTTCATGAAGGCGTTGTACATGGGCAGGGTGTTCTTTGCGGTCTTCCTAGGGAAGCTCAAACCCGAGAACGAACACGCCCACGAGTCTTCCATGGTGATGCTTGCACCCATGCTGGTCTTCGCGCTACTAGCGCTGTTTGGCGGGTTCCTGGCGCTCAGCTACACGGACGGATATCAGGGCTTCGGCTACTTCGTCTTTGAGGGAACTCACCAACATCCGTTCCACTTGAACAAGGGTATCGCCATAGGCTCCATCGCCCTGGCGGTAAGCGGCTTCATCCTGGCATGGATGGCATACGTCCAGGGCAGCTTGAAGACGGAGCCTATCATCAAGCGTTTCAGCGGCGTCCACCGCGTGCTGATCAACAAGTACTACGTGGACGAGGTCTACCAGTGGGTAATCGATAAGGTGGTGCTGGTGTTCGGGCGGTTCATCGCGTTCTTCGACCGGGCATTCATCAACGACATCGGCATCAACGGCACGGGCTCGATAGTAACCACAACCGGACGCTTCATGCGCTACGTTCAGAGCGGCAAGCTCTACACCTACGCGATGGGCATGATTGTGGGCTTCCTTGGGCTGGCCCTGGCCTGGTGGGTATCTTGAACGGGCTAGAGAGCGTTCTCCTATTCTCGCTGGTGGTGACCCCCTTCTTAGGAGCCGCCGTCCTAGCGTTCTTCCCGGCAGACAACCACAAGCTCATCCACTGGTACACTCGCATCATCGCCGCATCAGGACTGGCCATCGCCGCGTATCTGTTCATCACCTTCGATACGGGCGATAGCCTCAACAAGTACATCGTCGATTTTGACTGGCTGCCGTCACTGGGCATCCGGTTCACGCTGGGCCTCTCTGGGATAACTGTTCCGTTGGTACTGCTTAACGCAATCATTTTCTTTGGCGGCGTTCTGATTTCCTGGAACGTTGACCATCGACCGAAAGACTTCTTCGTCTGGCTGATGCTGCTGGTAGCGGGTGTGTACGGCGTGTTCGCCTCCAGAGACCTCTTCTTCCTCTTCTTCTTCTACGAGCTGGCAGTGGTGCCCATGTACCTACTGGTAGGCGTGTGGGGCAGCAGCACGGACTTCGGCACGTTCCTGCGCACCAAAGAATACGGCGCAATGAAGGTCATGCTGGTGCTTGTAGCCGGCAGCGTGCTCGTGTGGATCGCCATTCTTGCGATGTGGGTAGAAGCGAGGGAGATCACCGGCATAGCCGACTTCGGCATGGCGGGGTTGTCGCAGGTCGAGTTCTCAGAGGGCTTCCAGAAGACCTATTACCCGTTCCTGATGATAGGGTTCGGCATCCTGGCGGGTCTGTGGCCCTTCCATACGTGGTCGCCTGACGGTCACGTGGCCGCACCAACGGCGGTCAGCATGCTCCATGCGGGTGTGTTGATGAAGCTGGGTGCGTTCGGCATCCTGGCTGTGGGTATGGTTCTCCTGCCGGATGGCGCACGGTTCTGGGCACCGCTGCTCATCGGGTTAGGTACGGTGAACGTTATCTATGGTGCGATATCTGCTATGGGACAGAAAGACTTGAAGTACATCATTGGGTACTCAAGCGTCAGTCACATGGGGTACGTCCTCATGGGTCTTGGCGCGCTGGATACCCTTGCCGTGGACGGCGCAGTATTACAGATGTTCTCCCACGGCATCATGACGGCACTCTTCTTCGCCATGGTAGGAGTCATCTACCAACGCACACACATCCGGGACATCACCATCCTGGCTGGTCTTGGTAAAAAGATGGGTATCACGGGAGTGTTCCTGGCCGTGGCGGGTCTGACGTCCCTGGGCCTGCCTGGGTTCAGCAGCTTCGTTGCGGAGATAATGATCTTCATCGGCACATACCGCACCTATCCGGTGGTGGGTGTCCTGGCGGTGGTCGGCGCAGCCATCACTGCTGTGTACATCCTCCGAATGTTGGGCGCAGTGTTCTTCGGCCCGATAGACGAGAACAAGTGGAAGGACCTGACGGACGCCAACAAAACGGAAACGGGCGTTGCAGCCCTCCTGACCGGATTCCTGCTCCTATGGGGGCTGTATCCCTTCCGTATCGTGGAAATCATCGATAGCGGCGTTGTACCAATCATGGAAAGACTGGGGAGTTGATGCCAGCAGAAGTGCGCTTTGACCTGCTCTGGCCTGAGTTCCTGGTAGCAGGACTGGCCTTTGCCATATTCACTCTAGATTTCTTCCTTCGCCCTGAACGGAAGAACATCCTCGGGTGGATTTCCGCTATTGGCCTTCTGTACATCATTGCCTTCACCATTCCGTTTTTGAACGACGAGAGCGAATCGCTCTTCGGCGGGCTCTATCGCGTCGACGACTACGCGCTGTTTTTCAAGGTGCTATCGATGGCTATCGGCGGCGCCGTCATCCTTGGCTCCATTCACTACGTAGGCAAATACCTGACGCACCCCGGCGAGTACTACGCCATCATCCTGCTTTCCGTGCTGGCCATGATGATGATGGCCGCCTCCGGAGAGCTTCTGACCGCCTACCTATCGCTGGAACTACTGAGCTTCTGTCTGTACATCCTCAGCGGCTTCGCACTGCACGACAGAAAGTCGAGCGAGGCTTCGGTGAAGTACATCCTACTTGGCGCGTTCTCATCAGGACTGCTGCTCTACGGCATCGTGCTGATGTACGGCGCGATGGGCACCACCAACTTCGCGGAGATGGCCGCCTTTCTCGACGGCCACGGGGAAATCAATGGCAGGCTGCTGATAGGCCTGACGCTGCTGGTGACCGGCCTGGGGTTCAAGATGGCAGCGGTTCCGTTCCACATGTGGGCGCCAGACGTGTATGAAGGCGCCCCGATGCCTATTACGGCGTACATCGCCGTGGGGTCCAAGGTTGCGGCGTTCGCGCTGGTGCTCCGACTCTTCGCCGAGGGGCTTCTGCCGGCCATAGACCAGTGGAACATCCTCATTGCCGGGATGGCAGCCGTCACCATGCTCTTCGGCAACGTGGTGGCATTGGCACAGACCAACATCAAACGAATGCTGGCTTACTCCAGCGTGGGGCAGGTGGGCTTCCTTCTCATGGGCGTGGCGTCCCTATCAACGCTGTCTTCCAATGGCCTTATGGTGCATCTGGTAGGGTATTCAGCTACCAACCTGGCCGTGTTCTTCGCGATCATCGCCTTCTACAACTACACCGGCAAGGAAGAGATCAGCGATTTTGCGGGCCTGGCGAGTCGGTCCCCCTTCCTGGCAGCAGCTATCACCATCTCATTGTTCTCGCTGGCAGGCCTGCCGTTCCTGGCGGGCTTCGTCACCAAGTTCTATCTGTTCTCAGCAGCAGCAGCAGAGGATCTGCTCTGGCTGGCGGGTGTGGCCATGGTTGCGAGCCTCATATCGCTCTATTACTACTTGAAGGTCGCCCGGCAGATGTACATCTCTCCGGCGACTGAAGGCGAAGACAGCACCATCAAGGTGCCTGCGCTCCTCTACGGACTGGTGGGCGTAATGGTAATCATTGTAATCTTGATTGGCCTATACCCCGAACCGCTGGTGAACCTCATCGAAGACGCCACAGCCGTCATTCTCCCCGGTGGCGACGCTTCTGCACTCAGCCTCCGCTAGGACGCCGTGACAGGCTGCGGCCTACGGGTGTACCATCTCGCACAACAATCTCTTATCTGACTATTACCTATGGAGGAAGCCATGCCCACTATGACCATCGTCTACACGATGCGCACCTGACCCACCTGCGAAGAGCTGCGCGTTGCGTGGAAAGAGCGGGGTATCGAGTTCGAGGAGCGTGTAGTCGAGGAGAATCAGAAGTACATGGACGAGGCCCGCGAGTACGGCGAGTCGGTACCGCTCATCATCCACCCGGACGGTACGGTAGAAGAGGGGTTTGACGGGGCGTGGGGCTGAGCCATCGTCTAGGAGGCGTCGCCTCCTCTGTGACCTGACGGGTTTCAAGACACTAGTTAGCTACAAACAAAAAGACATCCAGGAGGAGAAAGAACAATGGCAGAGCAGACAAGCGTAGTCACACCGAACCGGTACGCAGCAGGGTTCACATACGACGATTACATCGCGCAGATCAAGGTGAACCATGACAAGTTCGAGGAGTACACGGAGACGTCCAAGGATGTCCTGAGTGACGACGACAAGGCGTTCTTCGCCAAGGCCGCCGGGGCAGGCGCAGCCAAGATGCTGGTTGTGGGCGAAGACTGGTGCCCAGACGTGTACCGCGGACTGCCGGTGTTCGTTCGCATCGCCGACGCAGCAGGCATGGAGCTACGTGTGTTCCCTCGCGACGAGAACCTGGACATCGCAGACGAGTTCTTGAATCGCGGTGAGTTCCGTTCCATCCCCACGGTCATCTTCTACAATGCAAACGGCGACTACCAGTGCCACTGGATTGAGAAGCCAGCCATCGGCTATCAAGAGACCGATGAGTTCGTAGAGGCCGCCCGCAAGGAACTTCCTGCAGGCACAGAGGAGGCCGACGTACGCAAGGTTTCCCGGCCACGGCTGCTGGAGCGCTATCCCGCATGGCAGAAGGCCACCGTTGAGGAGATTCGGGCGATGCTGGCAAAGACACTCAGCATCTAGCCACGCTCTGACCCGGTCACAATCGAACCGCTGAGCCAGGGGGCTGCCACTACGGCTGGCCCCCTGGCTATTTCATGAACATGAACGACGCTAGCCCTACAAGACCCGCCAAGAAACCGCTGTTCTACGGCTGGATAGTCGTTGGAGCATCGGCGCTCGTCACCCTATCTGCAGCCACCAGCGCCATATCCCTGCTCAGCATCTTTGTAGTGCCTCTCGGCGACGAGTTTGGATGGAGTCGCAGTGTCATAGCGGGCGGCATCAGCGGTGGCACGCTGGTGGGCATTCTTGGTGCGGTGTTCGTAGGCCGCATCGTGGACAAGCACGGCGCGCGGAAACTGCTGGCGACCGGGTGTTTTGCCCAAGGCCTCGCCACCATAGGCCTCGCGTTCACCCAGGGGTTGTGGATGCTGCTTCCTTTGCTGGCGATAGCTCGAAGCAACCTGGTGGCCGTAGTCTCCGTTGCCGCACCCACCACTGCATCCAACTGGTTCATCCGCAAACGCTCCCAGGCCATCGCGTGGGTGGTCATGGGCGACAAAATGAGCCTGATCATCTTCCCACCAGTGGTGCAGGTCATCATCTCCGCCACCAACTGGCGAGTGGCATGGGCGTCGTTGGGCGTGTTCACATTGATATTCGGCGTCATTCCAGCGCTGGCCTTCATTCGCAGGCGACCGGAGGACATGGGCCTACTTCCCGACGGCGACGAGGTGACGCCATCGTCCGAGGCCTCGACTGCGCCCGAAGCTATTCAGGAGACTACGTGGACATCGAAGGAGGCACTGCACACACCCGCGCTGTGGATGCTCGTAGTGTTGCAGTTCGTCCGAGGCGCGGTAGGCACCAGCATCGCCGTGCACCGCGTCCCCTACTTCATTGACCAGGGAATCGACGTCACCATCGCTGCAACGCTCATCACCGTGTTCGCCATCGGCATGGCAGTGGGAACGCCGTTGTGGACCAAGCTCATGGACATCGTCCCGTCAAACTGGGCGCTGGCTTTCCATTTCCTGGCGATGGGCTTTGTAATGGCCTTCCTGTTGTCGGTCTCTTCCCCCGGCGTGGCCTATGTGTACGCGTTCACAGAAGGGGTGATAGCAACGGGCAACAACCCGGTCATCCTCATCACCATCGCCCGGTACTACGGTCGAAGCTCCCTCGGCACGATCCGGGGCATGACGCAGGTGGCGTGGATAGCAGGACTAGGCGTAGGGCCTCCGGTGGCGGGGTTGGCATACGACGTGCGAGGTTCCTACGTGATCGCCTTCGCCTTCTTCGGCGCCCTTGCGGTGCTGGCTTCCCTGCTTGCCATGCGAGTGAGGCCGCCTGTGCACCCCGAGGTGCTATCAGCACTCTAGCACTTCCGTGTTGTACAATGGCGCGACTAGATCTGACCTTTGCCTGCCCCCCAGGTAACCGTCAGGAACTTTGGGTCCAGGGCCTCGCCCTGGCTGGAGGCCGTGATGATCGATAAAGACAGACTTGTAACAACGCTCTGCGACATTGTGCAAGTGGATAGCCCTTCCGGCGAGGAGGAGGCGATGGCCCAGGATTTGATCACTCGCCTCACCGCACTGGACTTTGTGACGAGTCGCGACGCCCACGGCAACCTCTTCGCCTCTGAAGAGGGCTCCAACCCGCTAATGCTCTCCGCTCACCTGGACACCGTTGACCCTGGCCGGGGCATCAAGCCGCAGGTGGTGGGTGACATCATCCAGTCGGACGGCACAACCATCTTGGGCGGCGACTGCAAGGCGGGCATCGCGGCGGTGCTTGAAGCGCTACAGGCCATTAAGGAAGATGGCGCATCGCGTATCCCCATCCAGCTCATCTTCACCAGAGGCGAGGAGATAGGCCTGGTAGGGGCACGTAACCTGGATTTCTCCATGGTGCAGGCGACCCAGGCTGTGGTTTTCGACGGCAACGGGCCGGTGAGTATGGTCACCACCGCCAGCCCAACGTACATCAGCTTTGACGTGCGCATCACCGGCAGGTCGGCCCACGCCGGGGTCGAGCCGGAGAAGGGGCTGTCAGCCATCAAGATCGCAGCGGACATCATCGGGCAGCTACCACAGGGTCGACTCGACGACGAGACGACGATTAACATCGGATCCATCAGTGGTGGCAGTGTACGCAACACGGTGCCGGAAGAGGCTATGTTCTCAGGCGAGTTCAGGAGTCGCAGCACCGAGACCCTCGACCTGCTGAGGCTTCAGATCACCACCGCGCTGGACGCCGCTCGCAAGCAGTACACGGACGCCAAGATTGTGGAGAACCTGGATATCAGCTTCCACACCTACACGCTGCCGAACGATCACGAGATGGTGCAGCGGGCGTCCGAGGTGCTGGGGAACATTGAACTGAAGCCGAACCTGGGGCCGACGGGTGGTGGCACAGACGCCAACGTGTTCAATCGCAACGGCATCCCGGCGGTGGTGGTGGGAATGTCCACGAACCTCATGCATACCAACAGAGAGTACGTAGACATCCCCGACCTGTATAACACCGCTCGCTTCTGCCAGGCGCTGCTGCTAAGTAGGTAGCCAGGGCTAGGCCCTGGACCCTTATGCCTGCGGTTACCCAAGAGTAAGCTTACTCATTGTGCATGTGCCGCGGGCTTTAGTTCCCGCCGGAGGCAATACGAGCTTTAGTCTCCCTCGCCGCAGCGACACTTGTGCAGGCGCGGCAAATCTGATTGTAATCTTGTACTGTGAGGCGAATGATGGCTGCTGGAAAGCGGGTTCTTATCACCGGGGTGTCGGGTCAAATTGGCGGCGTCGTCCGCGAGGCGCTCGTGGGCGAACACGACGTGTCCGGCATCGACATCCGCAAGGCCGATGGCTTTGAGTCGACCGTTGCGGACATGACGGACTTAGAAGCGATTCAGCCAGCGTTCGAGGGCATCGATACAGTAATCGACCTGGCCAACAGCCCTCAGGGCAACCTCCCCTGGCATGCCGCCTATCGCAACAACATCCCAGCCATCTACAACGCCCTTGAAGCCGCCAAGCGGGCTGGGGTGAAACGCGTCATCTTTGCCAGTTCCAATCGAGCATCGGAGAATTACGAACTCGACGCGCCCTATTCCAACATCTGCGCGGGCGACTACACGGGGCTGGAGCCGGGCAGGTTCCCACTCATCACTCCAGACATGCCCGTTCGACCCAGCGGCCCATACGGGATTGCCAAGGCGATGGGCGAGGCTGCGGGTCGCTACTTCTCAGATAGGCATGGGCTATCGGTGATATGCCTGCGCTTCGGCACGGTTCGACCCGACAACAAGCCCGCCAATGTGCGTCACTTCGCTACGATATTCAGCCACCGTGACCTTGCTCACCTGGTGGAGCGATGCGTTGCGGCACCGGACTCGTTGCGGTTCGCGACGTTCTTCGGGGTATCCAACAACACTTGGCGGTTCTGGGACATTAGCAACGCCCAGGAGCTTGTGGGCTTCGACCCGCAGGACAACATGGAGACTTATCGCTAGGCCAGGACCCGTGTGCATGACGGCGGACGTGTGCCGGGGGCACATCCCCCGGAACCCCTTGCTAGAGGGAAACCCCTCTAGACTCCCCGGAACAAAGGCACTTTAGTCTCCTCGCCGTAGCGCCATACCTACAAACTAGCAGCTAAGTCCATGTAGCGCTTGAGGGCGTCGATTTGCTGTTTGGGGGAGTTCAAGCCGGCAGCGCGAGTACTCAGGGTCACGATCTCCACGCCCATACCCTGCCACTCCTTGTACGCAGCGAGGACATCGGCGTCGGTAGGGTGATCAACAAGCTCAATGCGCCCCTCAATACCGATGCTGGCAGGGTCGCGTTCAACTTCCTCGGCAAAGTTGTACAACCTATCTAGCATGGCACGGTTCGCCTCGTAGGTCTGCACCTGGGGCGACGTTATCCAGCCATCGCCCATACGTGCTGTACGTTTGAGCACAGCATCGGACGCGCCACCGAACCACACGGGGATAGGACGCTGAACGGGCATTGGGTTGATACCAGCGGCATCGATGTGGTGCCACTTGCCATCGAACGTGACGGATTGCTGCGTCCACAGCGCTCGCATCAACTCAACCTGCTCCTCTGAACGAACACCTCTGTTGGTGAAGTCCTCTCCCAATGCGTCATACTCCACCTTGTTCCAGCCAAGGCCCACGCCCAGCCGGAAGTTGCCGCCTGTGAGGATGTCCACCTCCGCGGCCTGCTTGGCCACCAGCACCGTCTGTCGCTGGGTGATGACGACCACGCCCATCACCAGCTCCATGTCCGGAACAGCGCTTGAAAGGAACGCCGACTGGATGAACGGGTCTGGCGTGAGGGTTTTGTTGGTGTAGGGTCGCGTCCAACCAACATGCACTGCGGGGTCTACGCCCAGCACGTGATCCTGTATCACCAGGTGTGTGTACCCAAGCTCCTGGGCTGTCTGGGCGTACTCTCGAATAATCGCGGAATCGGGGCCAAGCTCAACCGTTGGCAAGACGACGCCGAGGTTCATGGGTGCTCCTGTCTAGTAGGTAATATCGCGAGTATCACTACCACTCCCTAGCCCTGTCAACACCCATTGCTTCTTGTAGCATGACTCTGCATCTAAGATTTGTGTTGTTATATGGCCTCCGGCGGAGACTAAAGCCCGCTTGGCCTGGGGAGTCCAGAGGGGTTTCCCTTTGGCAATGGGTTCCGGGGGATGTGCCCCCGGCATACAAGAAAGGAAAAGCGTTAATGAGCAGCAGGCAAGGCAGACGACAGTCACGAGGTAAGGGTCAGACCAGGGCCCAGTCGAGGCAAGGCGGCGCACCCAAGAACCGTTCTATGCTGTGGATTGGCGGTGCGGCAGTCGTGCTCATAGCACTGGTTGCTTTTGCGATCTTCCGCTCGCTTCCAGGCACCACCGCCAGCGACTTCGAAGTAGTTGCGTACACAGGCCAGGACACCCTTGGCGACAACGAGATCAACTTCGTCAGCCTGCTGGAGCAGAACAAGCCGATTATCCTCAACTTCTGGGCTGGCAACTGCCCACCGTGTCGCGCAGAGATGCCGGGATTCCAGAGCCTCTACGAGGCGGAGGCTGACGATTTCATCCTGCTGGGTGTGGACGTGGGCCCATTCACCGGGTTGGGCTCCAATCAGGCTGCTCGCGAATTCCTGCGAGAGTTCAACATCACCTACCCTACAGGTTTCGCGAAGAACAGCGGGCCCGTTCGTGACTACGGCGTCCAGGCGATGCCGACCACGGTGTTCATCACCCTTGACGGCAATATCACTCGCAACTGGCAGGGCTTCCTGAGTCAGGACAACCTGCAGGCACAATTGACCTTCTTACGAGAGGAGTCGGCGGCCGAGGCCTCGGCAACGTCCTAGGGCAGGGCACGCCCTGCACCCACGTCCCTACGGCTACCAAACACGTTTGGGTTACACGTCCGGCCCCTCTGGCCCGCAGGCCAGTCTCAGACATGTGTCGTTGCGGCGAGGGGACTGAAGAGGTCTAGCCTCCGGCGGGGACTGAAGCCGGGCTTCTGTGGCAATAGAGGTTGTCTGTACACCACTCGCCGCAGCGCCGCGAGAAACTCAAGTAAAGCAAGGATAGGATGCAACCTATCCTTGCTTTCGCCGTGACGAGTGCCTATCATCCTCGGCACGCAATGTGATAGTGGGAGCAGCTACATGACATGGGTTGAAGAGATCATCCAGGCGCTCAAAGATGCGGATTGCAGCCTCATCGGCTACGTCCCAGACGGCATCACATGGCGGGTGCTCCGACTGATGGAACAGGATCCCTTCTTCCATAT
>JAPYRQ010000046.1 GCA_029936935.1 Dehalococcoidia bacterium
CGATATCAATGCTAGCGTTACAGAGAACCTGGAGAAGGTTGCCAAAGCCAAAGGCCGCAAGGTGAAGAACCTGACGGTGGTGGTGCTGGACAGACCTCGACACAAAGAGATCATGGACGAAATTCGGGCAGCGGGTGCACGCATCAAACTCATCTCTGATGGCGATATCGTCGGCGGGATTCAAGCGGCGCTACCGGGTCAGGGCGTGGATATGCTGTTCGGTATCGGCGGCTCCCCAGAGGCTGTGCTGACGGCTGCGGCTATCCGATGCATCGGCGGCGAGATCCTGTGTAAGGCGTGGCCTCGCGATGAAGATGAAAAGAAGCAGGCCCTTGCAGACGGCGTCGACCTGGACAAGATTTACGACACCCGCGAACTGGTGGGCGGTGAGGACGTCTTCTTCTCGGCTACCGGAGCAAGCACGGGAGACTTCCTCAAAGGCGTCACGTTCGTGGACGGCGGCGCGCAGACGCAGTCGTTGGTGATGCGATCCCGCAGCGGCACAGTCCGGTGGATTGACTCCATCCATGACTTCGCTCGACTGGATAAAGTCCGCTTCGACGACTAGGCAGGGCGTTAGTACTACAAACAAAGAGGGCCGCATCACGCGGCCCTCTTCTCTTAGTCAAACTTCCTTGGGTAACCGTCAGTCACTTGCTAGGCAGTGGCCCCTTGCTTCTCCATGTCCGGCGTGTACTTGCCCTGCTGCGCTGGTCAATCCGTAGTCCCTTTTGACAAGTTTCGTGGCGCCCTGAGTGCCAACCAAGCACCTATGTGAGGCTTCTCTTTGGTGCCACCGAAAAGACTGGCATCGCAGACTATGGACTTACCTTCTGATTCAAGGGCGAGGATCGCAGGCTGCCATTTCAACGCATCGTCCCGCGAAAGGTAGCCGATCGTGTCGTCGGACAAACTGGATATACGAACGGCGTTAGGGTCATACGTGTTTGTTGGCTCAGTTTGGATGCGGACGTGAGTCATGTTCCACTCGCGCTCCCCGTGCTTTGCCCTGCGCATAAGGTATTGCAGAGCCTTCTGGTAGTTGGATTCCCCGACCACTTCGACGTTGAAGCTAACGATACTCACATCAATCTCGTCGGCCTTGGCCCCAACTTCGTTTGCTGGGCCAGTGAGGAAATGCCACAATGTCCCACCAAATTTCACATCAACCCCCGTACTTCTCGATGGCCTCGCCCTTGTTAGACGGGAGTAGATTGCTTCTCCATGTCAGGGGTGTATTTGCCCTGTTGTGCGGCGCTGGTCAACGATGCTCGATGGTTGAAGGCCGCCTGGGCTGCGGGGACGTTCTCGGTCTTGCCCAACCACGCCTTCAGCGGAGCGGCTTGGAGGCCTCGACCGAACGAGTAGCTGATCGTCCACGGTGCGCCAACCTTGGCCGCTTCCACGTTGATGGCGTTCAGGTTGGTCGTTGCTTCGTCGTCGCTCTGACCGCCGGAGAGGAACACGATGCCCGGCATCGCTGCGGGGATGGTGCGTTTGAAGCAGTCGACAGTCATTTCGGCGACTACCTGGGCGCTGGCTCGGTTGGAGGCCGACGATGCCGACACCACCATGTTGGGCTTCAGCAGCATCCCCTCGAGTGCGACGCCCTGTCGTTCGAGTTGAGCAAACACTTCCAGTAAAACCGACTTGGTGGCCGCGTAGCACGTCTCGATGCTGTGGTCGCCTTCCATGAACACCTCGGGCTCCACGATTGGCACGATGCCCGCCTGCTGGCAGAGCGCTGCGTACCTCGCGAGGGCGTGGGCGTTCACATCAATGCAGTATGCGGAAGGCGCACCCTCTGCGATGTTGAAGAGCGCCCGCCACTTGGCAAACCCTGCGCCCAGGTATGCGTACTCATCGAGTCGTGCAGCCAGACCGTCCAGCCCTTCTGTGACCAGCTCGTTCGGCGCGCCCGCCAGGGGTTGGGTTCCCTTGTCTACCTTGATGCCAGGAATAATGCCACGGTCTGATAGCACCTTCACTATGGGAGTGCCGTCCGCCGCGTTCTGTCGGATCGTCTCGTCGTAGAGGATGACGCCGCTGATGTAGGCGTCCACGCCATCGGTGCGGAAGAGCATCTCGCGGTAGTCGCGACGCTTGTCGTCCGTGCTCTCCGTGTTGATGGAATCAAATCGGCGTTTGATGGTACCGGAACTCTCGTCCGCGGCAAGGATGCCCTTCCCCGGCGTTACCAGGGCCTTGGCTATGCTGGAAAGTTTTGCGATGTCCATTTGTAGTCTCCTTCCACGTTCCATGCGGCTACGCAGATACCCTGCAAAAATGCACCTGCATGATACTCCTGCAAGACGAGTCCTGCCATATGCCTGGGGCTGACTTGCGGGCCAGATTGTTGCCGCCATTGGCAAGGCAGTTTGATGACGCCTTTTAGAGTGATAATGCGGTCCCTGTGGGGATATAATGCCATCATGTTCGATTTGATGATGCCCTGAGGAGCGCACATGAAGATCGTCAACGTGACTGCTACATCACACCAGGTCCCGACATCCCTGCCCCATATCGATGCGCCGCAGCGTCCTATGGGCGTGGTTGTGGTGCGTGTGGAGACCGATGCTGGGATAACGGGCTTCGGCATGGCGCCCGGCAACCGACTGCGAAACTCCATCAAGGAGTTGATCAACACTGATCTTGCCGAGATGCTGAAGGGTCAAGACCCGCTTGATACGGAGCGATTGTGGAAACAGCTCTTCGCGGCGTTCAGTCGGTTCGGCGCGGCGGGTTTGGTGAGCACCAGTATCAGCGCAGTGGACATCGCCTTGTGGGACATCAAAGGCAAGGCGTACGGCCAGCCTGTCCATCGGTTGCTTGGCGGCGCAAGTGATTTCGCGCCGGCCTATGCCACCTTCGGGTTCTTCGACTACGACCGTGAGGGTCTGGCCGCGATGGCCAAGGAGCTTGTCGGCCAGGGTTTCGATGCGATGAAGATGGTGGTTGGCTCGGGCAACGCCTTGGACTTGGATGAGGACGTGCGTCGTATACGTGGGGTGCGCGATGCTGTTGGCCCTAGCGTTCGACTCATGATTGATGCCAACCTATTGTTCGACTACCAACGCGCTCTGGCCCTGGCCAAACGTGTAGAAGAATTGAACATCACCTGGTTCGAGGAACCTGTGGTGGCCAACGATGTGAACCTCATGCGCGACCTCCGGAAGGCCACCTCCATACCTCTTGCAGCGGGCCAGTTTGAGGGCACCAAGACCCGCCATCGTGAACTCGTCCAGCAGGGCGCAGTGGATTTCCTCCACGCCAACGTGTTCTACGTCGGTGGCTACACTGAAGCGCTGAAGGTGGCCCACCTGGCGCAGATTTACAACCTCCCCTACGCCAGCGCCGGCGGATGGCCTCACCACAACATGCAGCTCATCGCGGGCATCGGTGGTTGGGGCGTCGAGGTGCACATGAGCACATGGGTGGCCGGTGAGACAATATTCAAGGACGCCCCACAGCCCCTCGATGGCAAGATTGCCATGCCTGACGTCCCAGGGGTTGGGCTTACGTTCAATGAAGACGCGCTTAAAGAGTATTTAGAAGCCTAAACAGGGTAGGAGACAACAATGACGACAGCTACCAAGCAAGCAAAAAGCAGAACCCTCTACCAGCTTCGGTACGAGACCCCTCTGGGTACGTACATCCTGGTCAGTTCCGATAGCGGCCTAGCCTGCGTGAAGCCTGAGGATCAGGGCTTCCCCGACCTTGGTCGTTGGGTAAAAGAATCTGGCGAGTTTGGGGAAGGTGGTGTTCATAACGCCGAGACCGCCCGACAGCTGGACGCCTACTTCGCCGGTGAGTTGAAGGACTTCGATATCCCGCTGGATATGATAGGCACCGACTTTCAGAAGATCGTGTGGAAGCAACTAACGGCCATACCCTACGGTGAAACGTGGTCGTATGGAGAGATGGCAGCAGCCATCGGGAAACCAACAGCCAGTCGAGCCGTGGGACATGCCAACGGCCAAAACCCCATCTCCATCATCGTGCCGTGCCACAGGGTCATCGGATCCAACGGCCGACTCGTCGGTTATGGTGGGGGATTGCCTCGTAAACAAGCCCTGCTTGCATTAGAAGGGGCGTCGACGCAGCAACAACCCCTGCTCTAGCTGGGCAACTGCGCCCCAAGGAAGTCGGTGTGGCCGCTCAGGAACGCTTTGCCATCGCTGGCTTTGCGGCCTTCAAGTTGCAGTTCGACAATTCCCAACAGCCCGTCTCCCGTCACGATACCCAGGGACGCCGCGCCATGCTCGTGTATGGCAACCACTTTCCCAGGCGTTGCGCCGGTCAGGTTTCCAGGGTCAGCAACGTCCGCAGACATCGGAAGTACTTTCAATACCTTGATGGTCTTGCCGTTCCAACGAGTGTAGGCACCCGGCCATGGATGCAGGGCCCGGATCTGATCGTCGAGTTGCTTGGCCGTGCGACTGAAGTCCAGTTCCCCATCGGATTTCTCCAGCCGTCGACTGTATGTGGCGCCGCTATCGTCTTGCGGCTTCGCATACAGCTCACCCGCAACCCACGCGGGAAGCGTGCGCGTTATCAATTCTGCTCCACGCACAAACATCCGTACTGTCAGTGATTCCGAGGTGTCGTCGGACAACACCGGATACTCTTCCTGCACCACGATCGGCCCCGTGTCCATGCCCTCATCCAGCAGCATGATGGTCACGCCCGTCTCCGTATCGCCTTGCAGCATTGCCTCCGCGATGGGTGATGAGCCACGATACTTCGGCAGCAGTGATGGGTGGACGTTGAGGCACCCGTGGGTCGGGACCGCCAGGATTTCCGGCGTCAGGATGCGCCCGTACGATGCAACAACCATAACGTCAGGCTTGAGCGCTGCGAACTGCGCTACGACTTCCGGCGGTTTGAGCGATGCTGGTTGCAGCACGGACACGCCGTGTTCGCGGGCCCAAACGGCCGTCGCAGGCGATTCCACAGCGCGGCCTCTCCCCGCAGGTTTATCAGGCCGTGTGATCACTGCCGCAAGGTCATGACCGGCGTCAAAAAGGCTTGACAACACCGGCACCGAGTACCCCGGCGTTCCAAGGAAAATTATGCGCATGGTACCATCCACGAAAAATAATTTTTAGCCCGTAACGGTGAGGTGCTCATGGGTACGAGGCGGGATGTGAGCAACAAATATCGCTATAGGCTATATGGTGGGGAATACCCCAATTAAACCAGCTTATAGATATGAAAAAGCTCATATTAAATCGTATTTAACAAAATTCGTATGTATTAAACCCTAATTAAATAAGAAGAAAAAATGTTTCATTTGCAATCAGAACACTCTGACTCCTATGAGTAGAACACCAAAAATCGAGCGAAATTGCGGAAAATCGACGAATATTGCTCTTGCGCCAAGTTTCGCCCCCTGATAGCTTTGCTCTTGACCCCTGGAGACCCCCTCCCATTTGTTGTGGGTGTTGGTCATTCAGAGCTTAACACCAACACTACTGGGAGGGCGATTTCCGTGAGTGACCTACACCCCCGACAGCTCTGGGAAGCAGCCCTGGGCGACCTCCAGGTCCAAGTTGCCAGACCTAGTTATGATACGTTCCTTCAGAATACCATTGGCGTTGCTCTTGAAAACGATTGCTTGGTCATTGATGCCAACAGCTCCTTTGCCGCGGAGTACCTTGAGAAACGCCTGCGTAGCGTCGTCCAGACTGCAGTTGAGCGTGTTGCCCACTCCCCTCTGGATGTACGGTTCCAGGTTGCTCAAAGCGCAAACGTTGCAACTGCTCCGGAAGTTATTGAGTCGCAGCCCGCACAGAACATCGTCTCAGATCCTCCCATCAGGCATCGCGCCGCCGGTGACATGCATGCGCTCCCGCTGGACCCGCGTTACTTGTTCAGCCATTTCACGGTGGGGCGTTCCAATGAGCTTGCAATGGCTGCTGCAACGGCAGCGGCAGAACGCCCAGGTGAGAAGTACAACCCGGTGTTCCTCTACTCACCATCAGGCTTAGGTAAGACCCACCTCCTGCACGCCATCGGGCATCGGATACGTCAGCGCGGCCTGACGGCGCTGTACGTCAGTAGTGACCAGTTCATCACAGAGTTCGTCAGATCCATCAGAGAGGGACGCGCCTCCGAGTTCCGCGAGAAGTATCGCAGTCCTGACGTGCTTCTGATGGACGATATCCAGTTCCTGAGCGGCAAGGAACAGACACAGGAAGGCCTGTTCCACATCTTCAACGAACTGCATCACTCGGGTCGACAGGTCGTCATCGCCAGCGATAGGCCGCCTTCAGCGCTAAGCCCGTTGGACGAGCGACTTCGCTCTCGGTTCGAGTGGGGGTTGATCGCAGATATCCAGCCGCCGGACCTTGAGACCCGGTTGGCGATACTTCGTGCCAAGGCTGATGCCCTCGATACCAACATCCCCCTCGACGTTTTGGAGTTCTTGGGCCAACGGAACTGCCGGAGCATCCGTGAGTTGGAAGGCCATCTCAATAGGGTTGCTGCCTACGCAGACCTGACGGGTAAGCCGGTGACCATGGCCCTTGGTGAGCAGGCGCTTGGCGGGCTGCAAGGCGCACCGGAAGCCGCTCCCTGGACACTGGAGTCGGTCATGGAACAGGTTGCACTCCACTATCGCACCACCCCTGCGGCCATGAAGGGCCCCAAGCGTGAACGCTCCATTTCCCGTGCTCGACACACCGCCATGTACCTGATGCGGGAGGACATGGGTTTGTCCCTCATTGAGATAGGCCGATCCTTTGGTGGCCGCGACCACAGCACGGTCTTTCAGGCTTGCAGCAAAGTGGGAACGCAGGTAGAGAGCGATACCACCCTCCAGCGCGACGTCGAAGCGATCCGCGAGAAGATTGACCGCCGCTAACCAGGGCTTAGCCATAGGCCACATGACCTGGCGGGCATCGTAGAACCCGAAGCTCGTTCGCTTGCACCCTGGTTACCCCTCAAGTACAGTAATTCCGGCCTACTGCTATGGAGAAATTCTATACGCGTTTGCACGGGCCAAACCTCGTTACTTAACTCACGGAGGCAAGAATGATTGGGACAAACACACTAAAAGCAAAATTGAAGAAGGGCGAGGGCGTTGTCGGCGCATTCAACTCGCTACCCTCCCCGGACGCCGTTGAGATACTGGCCTTCATGGGCATGGACTTCGTCATCATCGACGCGGAGCACGGCGTAGCGACCCTGGAGTCCTGCGAGCACCAGGTTCGTGCTGCCGAGGCTGTTGGCATCTCCACCATGATGCGAATCGCACTGAACATGCCCCAGAACATCCTGCGTCACCTGGACACCGGCGTCATGGGAGCACAGATTCCCCAGGTAGACACCGCTGAAGAAGCACGTGCCGTGGTGGACGCGGTTCGGTACCCGCCCCAGGGCAAACGTGGTTTGGCTGGCGTTCGTGCAGCCGGGTACGGCGTGGCGATGCCCCTTGGCGACTACGTTAAACAGGCAAATGAGGAGCTGATCCTCTGCGTCCAGATCGAGACCACAAAGGCTATCGGGAACGCCGCTGAAATCCTCGCGGTGGATGGCGTTGATCTGGTATTCCTTGGTCCCACGGACATCTCATCATCCATGGGCTACCCGGGCCAACCGACCCACCCTGAGGTCATGGAAGCCATAGAGCACGTTGGCAAAGCCGCCGTTTCTGCAGGCAAGTGGGCAGGTACTATCGCCCGTAATGCAGATGCCTATGAGCACTGGCGCAACGTCGGTTACCAGTACCTCTGCACCGGTGTGGTAAACCTACTGGCTGATGGAGCCAAACAGTTCCTGGAAAACTGCCGGGAGCGGGAATCAGCAGGGGCGTAATGTGGGACCAATCCATAGGTGAGAATGGGCATCGATGGAGTCTATAGAATGATTACCGTTCGAAAAGCCACAGAACAAGATGCATCTGTCGTGATTGGTCTTATGACTGCGATGGAACGAGAAGACCCAAATCCCGACCTTGATGTAGCGCTGCTTCAACGAGGGGTATCCTCCGCTCTTTCTGACCCCACCAAAGGGGAATATTGGGTTGCCGAAGTAGACAAGGAGGTTGTGGGTGCTCTGCTGACGGTGAGCCAGTGGCGGCCCAGGTTGAACGGCTTCGCCATGTGGATACACGATGCATACGTCAAGCCTGACATGCGCCGACAAGGGGTCTTCACCGCGATGTTTAAAGCATTGCAAGACCAAGTGACCCAAACCAACACTGTTAAGAGCCTGCGCCTTCATACTAATGAGGAAAATGAAGCAGCAAGACGGTTATATGAGTCACTGGGTATGGAAAAAGCAGATGCGCTCTTTTATAGCTGGTCTAAGTGAGTCCAAAGTACGAATCAATAATCTACGTAGTTAAAGGACAGAAGACATGAAGGTAGGATTTGTAGGGTTGGGGCTGATGGGCGCTCCCATGAGTCGCAACCTGTTGAAGGCAGGACACACGGTCAAAGCCTGGAACCGCACCAAGTCAAAAGTTGATGCCTTTGTCGCCGATGGTGGCGAGGCTGCCACTTCACCTCAGGATGCCGCTGAGGGCGCTGACGTGGTCATCACCATGGTTACAGACTCCCCTGACGTGCAGGCCGTCGTGCTTGGCGAAGGCGGCGTTGTCCACGGGTTGAGCAGTGGGACTGTGCTGATCGATATGAGCACCATATCGCCTGAAATCACTCGAGAGATCGGCGTAACACTTGGCGAGCACGGCGTTCAGATGCTCGATGCCCCTGTCAGCGGTGGCGTGCTCGGTGCGCAGAACGCTGCACTGTCCATCATGGTCGGCGGCCCCACAGACGCCTTCGAGCGCGTAACGCCGTTGTTCGAGGCCATGGGCCAGCGCATCACCTATTGCGGCGGGCCGGGCATGGGTCAGGTGACCAAGCTGGTGAACCAGGTCATCGTGGCTGGGACCATGGCAGCTGTCTCGGAAGGACTGCTGTTCGGCGCGGCGGCAGGCGTTGATTTGGATGCTGCATTCAAAGCTGTCTCAGGCGGCGCTGCGAACTCGTGGCAGCTGGAGAACCTGGGCGCCAAGCTGTTGCAGAACGACTTCGCACCGGGGTTCATGGTGAAGCTCCAGCAGAAGGACTTGCGACTCGTGTTGGACTCTGCCAAAGAGATGAACCTGCCTATGTTCACCACGCCCATCGTCCATAACGTGTATCGCGCTGTAGAGGGTCAGGGCCACAGCGATGAAGGTACTCAGGCGTACATCAAAGCCCTTGAAGCCCTGGCTGGTGTTGAAGCCCGCTCAAACAAGTCCTAGGGGGCTGGCAGTGAAGCTCCGGTTCGGCAACAACATCCCCGGCCCCATTGAAGAGGTCTATGAGTACGTGACCGGAATGGGCCCGGATGGCCCTCTCGATCTCGTGAACTTCGCTCAGAAGTACGGCGAGGTGTTGGAACAGCGCGACGACGCATTCCTGACCAGGGTCCAGGATGGCGACGTTGAAGTTACCTGGAGTTCCCTCTTCGATTACCCCTACCGTCGCTTGATGATGTTCGACTCATCATCAGCTGACCGCGAAGACATCTTTGAAGAGGTCAAGGGCGGTACCAAGTGGACGATCATTGTGCACTCCAAGAAGGGTGGCTTCCCAGGCCTGATGCAGTGGCTCTACTTCCAGGTCATCGGGAAATTCAGAATCGGTGTCCCGGTGCTCTCTCCCGCCGCCTTCCATTTCCGCCGAAAGGCCAGGGAGGCAGAAAGAGAAGCAGCTGACCAGCCACAAGAGAATCCTGACACAGAAGACTAGCCCAGCAGCACGTTATCGATAAGCCGCGTTGTGCCGATGCTCACTGCAATTGAAACCAGGGCTGGTGTATCGATGGTCGTTAGCTCCTCAAGCGTCTTTGCATCTGCCACGCTGACGTAGTCGATGCTCGCCAGACTCTCGCCCGAAATGCACTCTCGCATCGCTGTACGCACAATCTCGGCATCCCGCTGACCTCGCAGTGCAAGCTCCTGGGCCAGGCACAACGCGCGATACAGCACCGGCGCTGTCTGTCGTTCAGCGAAGTCGAGCTTGGCGTTCCGACTCGACAACGCAAGGCCGTCACGCTCACGCGTCGTTGGTACCGCTATCACATCCACACCCAGTGCCAGGTCCTCAGCCATCTGCCGTATGACCATGATTTGTTGTGCATCCTTCTGGCCGAAATAGCTCTTATCCGGACGCAGGGTGTTGAACAGCTTGAGGACAACCGTGCAGACGCCTTTGAAATGCCCTGGACGGTGTACGCCTTCCAGGGGTTCGGCTACCTTGCCCGGCTCCACCCATGTATCGAACCCCGGCGGGTACATCTCGGCGTCTGTAGGGATGAAGACAACATCCACACCCTCCTCCCGGAGCACGCAAAGGTCTTCCTGGATGCCACGGGGGTACGCTGCCAGGTCGCTCTGGTCGCCGAACTGCGTGGGGTTCACGTAGATGCTGGCGACAACGGTGCCGCACTCCTCGCGCGCTTTGCGAACCAGCGTCAGATGCCCCTCGTGCAGTGCCCCCATGGTAAGGACAGCGCCAATGGGGTGTTCAGCGCCTTCAAGTGCTTTCCTTGCATCGGCAATGGTGGTGCAAACTTGCATACGTTAAGCCTGCGGAATGTCCTTCAGGATTGAGTCTTCCGTGAGGAAACTCTCTTTGTCCGTTGGGAACGCCCCCGCCTGGACCTCTGCGGCGTATGTCGCTACAGCCTCCCTGAGTTGATCACCAAAAGTGGCGTAACGTTTGGCGTGCTTGGGAACGAAGTCTGTGGTGAGTCCAAGCATGTCGTTGATGACCTGCACCTGGGCATCGCAGCCCACGCCCGCACCGATGCCAATGGTGGGTATGGTGAGGCGTTGGCTGATAGTCTCCGCGACTTTGGCAGGAATCAGTTCCAGGACAACAGCGAATGCCCCCGCTGCTTCCAGAGCCAGGGCGTCTTCCACGAGGCTATGTGCCTCTGCCGATGTCTTGCCCTGCACGCGATAGCCGCCTAGTTGGTGAACGGATTGTGGAGTCAGGCCGATGTGGCCCATGACGGGGATGCCAGCCTCCGTGATGCGCTTGACGGTGTCTGCGACGTGTACGCCGCCCTCCAGTTTAATTGCCTGTGCGCCTGCTTCCTGCAGGAACCTGCCGGCGTTCTGAAGGGCCTGGGATTCATCAAGGTTGTATGAAAGGAACGGCATGTCCCCAACGACCATCGCACGTTTCGTGCCTCGCACAACGGCTTTGGTGTGATGCAGCATCTCCTCCATGGTGACCTTCACTGTAGAGTCATAGCCCAGCACCACCTGGCCAAGGCTGTCGCCCACCAGGATGACGGGCACACCCGCTTCTTCAACCAGCTTGGCCGTGGGGTAGTCGTAGGCGGTCAGGACAGCGAACTTCTGCCCCTTCTTCTTGAACTCTTGTACATCCCGTGTAGTTACACGCATTGCTCTCCCCCTACTTGATTTTCAGTGAATCCGTTAGTAATTCACGCAGTTGTTCTTCTTCATGGGCACCAAGGCCGCCTTTGGCCTTTGCGATAGGCAGCGAAGCCAGCGCAAGGTGGCTGTACACCGATTGAAACGCCGGTGCCCGCGCTGCCAGTGCTTCGATGTGCGAGGCCACCGTTGCTACATCGCCGCGAACCATCGGGCCGGTCAGCACGTTCGGAAACCCGCGTTGCTCGATGCCGTCCAACGTACTTCGCACCAGCGGCAACAAAGCTCGTAACCCCTCGTCGCTGCTCTCAGAAAAGTCCGACCAGAGGTCGGCAGACAGCTTCATCAGCGTGGCCAGCAACCCGCATGCTGCAATTGCGCTTGCGTGGTACATCACTCTGTCTTCTGCTGCCAGGGCGATGGGCCAGCCGCCCAAGTCCGTTGCCATCGTTTCAAGCTCTTCATGCAACGTCGATTCCGCTTCAACGGCGTAGGCGATGTCGCGTAACACGTCAGGCGTGGCGTCTCTGCCACCAAAGGTCTGTAGCGGGTGGAACGCCCCTACGAGCGCGCCGGTGTCCTTCGCGGAGACCAGCACTGTGAGTGGTGAAGCCCCTGAGCAGTGGACGACAGCCTGGCTTGAACGCCAATGAGTGTCGGTTGCTACTGCTTTGATCGACGCGTCGGGGACGGTCAGGAAAACCACATCGCAATTATCGGCAACGCCCTGGGATGTCTGCATCACCTTGCAGTTGCCGAGTTCCTTCGCCAAACGCTCGCTAGACGCGTTGGTCCTACTTGCTACAGCGGTTATGCGATAACCAACGTGTTGCATGGCGCGAGCCAACGTCGAACCAAGGGCACCTGCACCCACGAAGCCGATGCCGCCGGAAAGCAGGCTGTTCATGATGCCGAACCCGCATGGGTATAAAACAACAAAGGCCTTCGATGCTCTCGCTCCGAAGGCTCTTGGCCATAGAAAATGTAGTGCGTATTTGCCGTCGCGGTCATGCTGATCCCCGCGGCTCACGTTTGGGACTGCCAGACGCCTGTTCACCACCCGAGCACAGGTTGGCGACACATTCATGATAGACCCCCGGCACACCGTGTCAACCACCAGGGCGAGCCCTGAACCCCTGTAATTTGTTGGCGTGAAGAACATCGCTCTATCTGTCAGAGAAATTAGTGCGATGCGAGAGGTGAAGGCTGAGGCTGGTGCTAGCTTTGTAGCGGAGTATCTAGCTGCTTGACCCATGTGTCAATGATGCTGCGGTCCTTGGCGAATGCCAGTGGAGGGAGATTGTTTACAGGGAAGAAGCCCACTTCCTGCACTTCCGGTGACCGGTCGTGGAGTTCACCCCCAACTACATCTGCGCTGAATGCGGCCAGAACAATGGGGCGTCCCTCTGTTGAGTAGAGTCCTACCAGGTCCTTGATGGCTACTTCGATACCCGTCTCTTCATAGGCCTCACGGCGCGCCGCTTCCTCCACCACCTCGCCCTGTTCAACGTAGCCGCCGGGCGGTGCCCACAGACCCTTCTCTGCGCCGTAGCTTCGCTTCACCAGGAGCAGACCATCGGCGTCACCGACGAGAGCCGCAGCAACAAGCTTGGGGCTCAGGTTCACAATGTTCCTGCATGTGGGGCAAAAAGGACGCCACAATCCGTCCACAGTTTCGGTCGTCAGCGGCGTCCGACAGGTCGGGCAACGCTCGAAGTCGCTAGTCATGAAATCCCCCTTGGTTCAGGCCTGCACGTGCTATAATCCGCTGGCCCTTTCCCCTACAAACGTATGGTACACCACACCAGGAGGTTCCCCAACCAATGACCACTGCTGAGCGCACAATCACGGAAGAAACAGCCCGGTTCATTGTAAATACGAACTACACCGACCTGCCGGATGCCCTTCGAGCAGAGGCCAGACGATGCATCCTGGACGGCCTCGCCGTCATGCTTGCCGGTACCACGGAGGACTGCACCAAGATCATCCATCAGTACATCGGCGGCCTTGGCGTATCCGGCCCGTCGAGGGTGCCCGGCACGACTGCGTCCTACCCGGCGGAGTTCGCAGCTCTTGCCAGTGGCGTCAGTGGCCACGCCCATGACTACGACGACACCCAGGTGTCTTCCGCTGCCGATCGTGTCTACGGACTGCTGACCCACCCGACGATACCGGCGCTGTCGGCGGCTCTGGCTGTGGGGCAGGAGGTTGGCGCGTCAGGCAAGGACCTGGTGACGGCGTTCTGCATCGGTCTGGAAGTGGAGTGCAAGCTCAACGAGGCCATCAACCCACGGCACTATCAGCAGGGGTTCCATAGCACGGGCACGTTTGGCGTGTTTGCAGGTGCGGCAGCAGCGGCAAAACTCCTTGGCCTAGACCTTGATACAACACGGATGGCCCTCAGTATCGCCGCGTCCAAGAGCGCGGGAATCCGGTGCAACTTCGGCACCATGACCAAGCCCTACCACTCGGGCGCGGCGGCACAGAACGGCATCGTTGCGGCCCGGCTGGCGTCCATGGGCTATGAAGCTGATCCCTCCGGCCTGGACGGTCCCTGGGGCTACTTCGCCGTGGCTGGTGGCGGTGTCGATGAAGAGTACGTGCGAGGCAAGCTGGGCAACCCTTGGGCGCTCGTGGATCCTGGCGTGTCCGTGAAACCCTACCCGTGTGGCTCGTTGCTGCACCCCACGATGGATGCATTGCGAGAGTTGTTAATCGAGAACGATGTAGCTCCTGAGAACATCGAGGAAATACGGCTTGGCACGGCGTCAAACGTCATTAACGCCCTTCGCTACACGGCACCGGAGAACGCGCTGCAAGCAAAGTTCAGTATGCAGTTCATGCTTGGTGTGTTGGCACTGCGACGCAAAGCTGGCATCGCCGAGTTCCGTGACGATGTGCTGAAAAGCCCCGAGGTCCAGGCGATGATGCAGCGTGTGAAGCCCTACCTCGACCCGGAAATCGAAGCCCAGGGGTTCGAGCGCATTCGCAGTCGTGTGGAGGTCGTGCTGAAGGACGGGACTACCTTGATGCAGGTGGCATCGGTGTCACGCGGCACGCCTGAGCGACCCATGACCCCCGATGAGCTAGCGGAGAAGTTCACGGATTGCGCTACCGGAGTCATCAGCCCGGAGGCGATTACTAAGACCATTGAAGCAGCCCGCAACGTTGAATCGTTCAGCAACGTCAGCGAACTCATGGACGCGTTGAAATAACCAGGGCTGTCATTCCTGTTTCTGTAGAGGAGTTGGGAGGTACTGTAGCAGTGAAACTCCCATTGACGTAACCGCAGCTACTCCCTACAATGAATGTTTGTCGCATATTGCTTTTGAGAGGCGTTTATCATCGTGACCAGTTATGCAGTTATCCAGACAGGTGGCAAGCAGTACCAGGTGAAGTCCGGCGACGTCCTTGACGTTGAGAAGCTGGAAGCAGAGGTCGGCACTCGCATAGAGTTGACTGATGTCCGGCTCGTATCGGAGGACTCTGGGGTATCCGTGGGTACGCCTTTAGTTGATGGCGCATTGGTCACGGCGGAGATTGAGGATCAGTTCCGCGGCCCGAAGATCATCATCTTCAAGTACAAGAACAAGACGCACTATCGCAAAAAGAACGGCCATCGCCAGAGCTATACCCGGATTCGCATCCAGGACATCCTGACCGGTGGGGCAACGCCTCCTCCGTTCGTGCCCAAGGTGAAGCCGGAAGTGGTATCTGAGGCGACGGAAGTCGAAGCACCTGTAGCGGAAGAAAAGCCAGCACCGCGTCGTAGGACACGGGCTGCCACAGCCACCGAGACACCCGAGGCAACGACCGAGGTAGCAACAGAAGAGAAGCCAGCGCCAGCACGTCGCACCAGGGCGAAGGCCGCAGCGGCAACAACGGCAACTGAGACTTCTACGGATGAGAAGCCAGCCCCAAAGCGTCGGACACGGGCGGCGGCGAAGAAAGATACACCAGAAACTACTCCGGAGGCTGAGACCCCGGTGGAAGAGTCCTCCGAAGAGACACCTAAGTAGACCCAGATCAAGGGAGAGTGAATTATGGCTCACAAAAAAGGCGGCGGTTCCAGTCGTAACGGCAGGGATAGCAACGGCCAGCGGTTGGGCGTCAAGGTATTCGGCGGTCAGGTAGTCACCACCGGGTCAATCCTGGTGCGACAGCGTGGCACGCGGATTATCGCTGGTAACAACGTTGGTCTGGGTCGTGACTTCACTCTCTTCGCCCTCATCGATGGAGAGGTCAAGTATGAGTGGGCCATCAAGAACAAGAAAATGGCCAGCGTCTATCCAAGGGTCTAGAATCGCCAGACGCTAAGGGCTCATCTAACAAAGTAAGTAACACGCCATCCTGAGCAAGTCTAAGGATGAGCAAGACAAACAAAAGGGAACTAGGAACGATCATGAAGGTAGAAATACATCCAGAGTGGCATCCAGAGGCGCAGGTTACCTGCATTTGCGGGAACGCCTTCACCACGGGATCCACTAAGGCAGAGATTCGAGTAGAGATTTGCAACAAATGCCACCCGTTCTTCACGGGCGAGCAGCGAATTGTGGACACTGAGGGTCGGGTGGAGCGAATACGACGGAGATATAATCTCAAGTAAGCGCCCAGACCTGACCTTCGGGGTGGTGCAAACCACCCCGTTTCTTTTTACTCGATAACACGATGAGATAAGACCCAAGGGGACAGAAATGCCGCAGCCGTTCTACTACGGTGGACAGGCCCTTATCGAGGGAGTGCTGATCAGAGGTCAGCACAATGTCCGTATGGCTGTTCGTCGCCCTGACGGTGGCATCTGGACTGGCCCCCTTGCTCTCAGCCCCATCACCAACGGCCCGCTACGTCGCATACCCCTGATTCGCGGCGTCATCGTGCTGGCGGAGTCCATGCTTATGGGCATCAAAGGGCTTAACCGCTCCGCTGAGATCGCCATGGCAGACCCTGAGGACGAACCCGTCCCTGACGGCGAATCGCCAGTGATGGGCAAAGCAGAGAAGGCCACCATGGCCTTCTCCCTGGTGGTAGCGCTAGTGTTCGGAGTGGGGATATTCTT
Organism: Dehalococcoidia bacterium; assembly: GCA_029936935.1. Lineage (GTDB taxonomy): Bacteria > Chloroflexota > Dehalococcoidia > Lucifugimonadales > UBA1127 > UBA1127. The sequence continues at coordinate 16,461 of JAPYRQ010000046.1, forward strand.
CCTGCTGCCGTTGCTAAGCGCTCGCTCTATGGACAGCTTCATTGATTCTTCCATTGTCAGCAACATGATTGAGGGTGCCATCCGCCTCGCCTTGTTGATCGGTTACATCTGGGGCATCGGCCACATCAAGGACATCCGGCGCGTCTTCGCCTACCACGGCGCTGAGCACATGACCATCCACGCTCATGAGCACGGCGTCCCGCTGGTGCCTGAAGAGATAGAGAAGTTCTCTACGGCCCATCCGCGCTGCGGCACAGCCTTCCTTTTGACGGTGGTGCTGGTGTCCGTATTGGTCTTCACCATGGTTGGTCGCCCGTCCATCCTCGTGGCTATCGTCTCGCGTATAGCCCTGGTGCCTGTCATCGCCGCTGTTAGCTACGAGTTCCTACGGTTCAGCGGAGCCCACAGTGAAGCGCCTTGGGCGAAAGTCCTGACCTACCCTGGTTTGATGCTGCAACGACTCACCACCCGCTTGCCTGACCGCTCGCAGATCGAGATCGCTGTTGCAGCTATGAACACCACGCTGCTTGCAGATGGCCTCATCGATTTCGACCCTCGACTCGAAGAAGCTCAGGACGGCCCTCTCCGAACTGAGTCGGCAGGGAATTCTCCCGACGCCGACGCCTCCGATAACTAGAGTGTAGCTACCTACAGCCTGTGCTATACTGCACCGGGCTGTTTTGGCAGGAACACCCAGCATCGACGCTCTATCTATCACCTTAAATTTTGTATTGCGTCTATTGCACTGAAAAAACAGCTTAAATCAGGAGAAATACAATGGCAGATATCACTGTCCTTGCGGACGGATCAGTAACCAGTCCCCAAGGATTTATCGCTGGCGCAACCTATGCAGGTATTCGCGCCTATGCACCTGGAAAAGTAGACCTAGGCATGCTGTTCTCTGAACAGGCCACCACGTCTGCGGGCACGTATAGCAAAAACAAAATCCTTTCCCCCTCTGTCACGGTCACAAAAGAGAGCGTTGCCAGCGGGAAGTCCCGTGGCGTCATCGTCAACAGCGGTTGCGCCAACTGCGCCGTAGGTGAGCAGGGGTACATAGACGCTCAGGAGATGGCATCCTTGGCGGCTGGCGTCCTTGGCGCTAACCCCCAGGAATTGGCCGTAAGCAGTACTGGCATCATCGGTGTTGAGCTTCCCATGGGTCTTATTCGCAACACGGTGGGCAACATTGAAACTACACACGGGGGCGGGCACGACTTCGCTCGTTCCATCCTCACCACAGACACGGTATCCAAAGAGATTGCGGTCTCCTTTCCCGCGGGCGGCGCAACGGTAACCCTGGGGGGCTGTGCAAAGGGTTCCGGCATGATTCACCCCAACATGGCGACGATGCTGGCATACCTGACCACGGACGCTCAGATAGACACGGCCTTCTTGCAGGAGTCCCTCAGCGAGGCAGTGGATACGTCCTTCAACATGATCGATATCGATGGCGACACCAGCACCAACGACACCGTATTGCTCCTGGCCAACGGCGCATCGGGCGTCACGATTGCTAAAGGTACACCTGAGGGCGAGAGCTTTGCGGCAGCGCTGCTGGAAGCCTGTATCCACCTGGCTCGCGAGATGGTCAAGGACGGCGAAGGCGCAACCAAGCTCATCGAGGTCACGGTAGAGGGCGCGGAGAACCTGGACGACGCCCGCCTGGCGGCACGTTCTGTTGCTAGCTCCATCCTGGTGAAGACCGCCATTCACGGCAATGACCCGAACTGGGGACGCATCATGATGGCCCTGGGGAAGAGCGGCGCTGAGATGGTTGAGAAGAACATCGCCCTCTACATCAACGATATTTGCATCATGGAGGGCGGACTGCCCATCCCGGTGTTCCGTGAATCCCTGATCGCATCCATGCAGGGCACGGAAGTGCGCATCCTGGCACACCTGCACCTGGGTTCCAGCACGGCCGTGGCCTGGGGCTGCAATATGAGCGAGGAGTTTGTCACTTTCAACAGCGCTTACACCACATAGATTTTGGTGTAACGGGAACTCCTTGAACAGGTACAACGTCCTATTTAGCAGAACAGATACTGGACGAACACATAGTGAATGAAAAAACACAACGCCCCACCGTGGTCAAGATCGGTGGCAGCACCCTGGGTAGTGGCGATACTACGTTGGAAGACGTGGTGTCCCTGCAGCAGCAGGGCTATGCCCCGGTGATCGTCCACGGTGGGGGCAAAGTCATCAGCCAGTGGATGGAACGCTCCGGCGCTGCGCCCAACTTTGTCAGGGGGATGCGGGTCACGGACCAACCCACTCTCGATATCGTGGTGGCGGTACTGACCGGCCTGGT